>JASICF010000007.1 GCA_030044775.1 Candidatus Sulfotelmatobacter sp.
ATCGATGGAAAAGCCGAAGGCGAGCGGCAAAAAGTGCTCGCTGAGGCCGAGGCCGATCGCATTCGGGTCACCGCGGTGGCCGATGCCGAGCGCCTGCAAAGCGAAGCAGCAATTCTGAAAGGAAACCCGTTACTGATCAACAAGATTATTGCCGAGCGGCTCTCGGACAAGCTGCAAATCATGATGGTTCCAGCGGATGGAAAATTCTTCTTCGCTAATGATGTGCTGCGGGGTATGAGCTTTGCCGGCCAGAGCGAGGCGAATGAAAAATCGTCGCAATAGTAACCCCCAAAGCCATTCACACGCGGCGCGTAGAGTGGTGAGATATGATGCGAGGTTCAGTTCCGCCAAAGCATAGGCCAGGACGGAGCGGCATCGGCGATGACCTTCCGACGCAAACTGATTGCCGTATTCGCGCTGACGGTTTTCCTGTCGGTGGCCGCGGTGACGTGGCTGGTTTCCGCAATCACGCGGCGAGCATTCCAGCAGAGCGAGGATGAGCGAGCGACCGCGCTCGTGGTGCAATTCCGGCGCGAGTTCAACCGTCAGGGGGAGATCGTCGCGCAACGGGTCGCTGCAATCGCCGCGTCAGAAGCGCTGAACCGGATGGCCTCGGCCTTGAGCCGCGCGCCCGCGGATTCGGGACCCTATTTCGAGCTCGCAAAAACCATCGCCGAAAACGATCAGCTCGACTTTCTGGAGTTCGTGGAAGCGGACGGGACCATTGTTTCCTCAGCGCAGTATCCAGAGAAGTTTGGTTATCAAGAGGGGTCGTTCGCTAGCCTTTCGGCCGAAAGCAACCACGGATTTTTTCTCGAGCAAAAAGAAGTGCCGGATGGAGCGGCACTCGGACTTCTCGCCGTCTCCACAACCCATGCGGGAGAACAACCGGTTTACGTCATCGGCGGGCGCAAGCTGGATCAGAATTTTCTTTCCGGATTGGACATGCCATCTGGCATGCGCGTCCTGCTTTACCAGAATCGCGGCGACCGATTCTCTCCTCTGTTCCTCGTCGACCCCGGACAGCCCTCTACCACACGCTCGGCCGACAGACTGCATCCGCTCATCGAATCGGTGCGGCAAACGAAGCAGGATCAAACGGGCATCGTGCATTGGACGGACAACGCGGCCGAGGATGAAGAATTTCACGCCATCCCTTTGTTGGGTATCGGCAGCGACCATGGTCAACAATTGCTGGCGATTTTACTGGTCGCGAACTCACGCGGCACATATGTGGCATTGATGCGGCGGATTCGCTCGGCGGCGCTGATGACCGGTGCGGGAGGAATCGTATTGGCGATCCTTCTGAGCAGTTGGGCTGCGGCGCGAGTCACGAGGCCGGTCGAACAATTGGCTCACGCTGCGCAGGAGGTTGCTGCGGGCAACTGGAACATTTACGTCGAAGTGACTGGAGCGGATGAACTCGGGCAGCTAGCCGATTCTTTCAATCGCATGACAACCGAGTTGCTCAAGCAGAAAGAACGCCTGGTTCAGTCTGAGCGTGTCGCCGCCTGGCGCGAACTCGCGCGCCGGTTAGCGCACGAATTAAAGAATCCATTGTTTCCCCTGCAACTCACGGTGGAGAACCTGGTGCGTGCTCGGGAGCAAACTTCGGAACAGTTCGAGGAAGTGTTCCGGGAAAGCGCGCGAACGCTGCTCGCTGAAATTGCAAATCTGACGGGTGTCATTTCGAAGTTCA
This sequence comes from Candidatus Sulfotelmatobacter sp., assembly GCA_030044775.1. Lineage (GTDB taxonomy): Bacteria > Acidobacteriota > Terriglobia > Terriglobales > Acidobacteriaceae > Sulfotelmatobacter. The sequence goes on from JASICF010000007.1 coordinate 1,700, forward strand.
GCGACTTCTCGAAAATGCCGCAACCGCAATTGCGGTCCGTACAACTCAATGACGTCGTTCGCAGCCTCGCGCAGCTGTTTCAAGCTCAGTTGGACGCTCCCGGACGCGTTAACATCGGTTGTGAATTGCACCTGGATGAGCATTTGGAACCGGTCTTAGCCGACGCCGAGCTTCTGCATCGCGCGATATCGAACCTCGTGTCAAACGCGATCGACGCAATGCCGAATGGAGGAACTCTGACGCTGCGGACGCGGGGCGATGGCGACAAGATTCTGGTCGAGGTAGCGGATACCGGAACTGGATTGAGCACGGATCAGCGGGAGCGCATCTTTACTCCTTACTATACGAGCAAGCAACATGGCACGGGCCTTGGGCTGGCGATTGTGCAGTCGATCGTGAGCGATCATAAGGGTAGAATTCGCGTGCAGAGCGAGCCCGGCAATGGGGCGAGCTTCATCGTTGAATTGCCCAAAAGTCGAAACTCTGCGGCGGAAGAAGGCTAGGAAAGTTTCGGGGTGAATGCTTGGTCAGAAAAGCGCATTTGCTGATTGTGGACGATGAGGCGAACACGCTCGCATCTCTGGCTCGCGCGTTTCGTCTGGCGGGGCACGAGGCGACGGTGTGCGATCAGGCAAGCAAGGCGATCGACCTGGCGAAGGCGCAGAACTTCGATCTCATCATTTCCGACGTCGTCATGCCGGGCAAAGGCGGGCTGGCGTTGCTCGAAGAACTGAAAGCTCTGGCGATCTCGACCCCCGTAGTCATGATGTCCGGCCAGGGGGATATCGAAACCGCGGTGCGCGCCACTAAACTGGGCGCGCTGGATTTTTTGGAGAAGCCGATCTCAACGGAGAAACTCCTGCTGACAGTCGAGAACGTGCTGAAGTTGCAACGATTAGAGAGCGAAAATCGCCAGCTCAAGCAGCGCCTCGGCAAGCACGAGATTATTTGGAAGGGCGCCGCAATGGAGCGCGTGATGGCGCAGGTGGAGCGCGTCGCGGCCAGTGAGACGCGAGTCTGCATTCTCGGGGAAACGGGAACGGGCAAAGA
>JASICF010000008.1 GCA_030044775.1 Candidatus Sulfotelmatobacter sp.
GCAGGAAGCGCAGGCCGACTCGCTTCCGCTCGCAGTTCATACCGGGGACGCGCGCGACGTAAACGATGCGGTACAGGCCAAGGCCGATTCGATTGAGCACGGATCCTTCCGCCAGCAAATTCCCGATTCTCTTTTCGAGCAGATGGCGAAGCAGGGAACGTTCTACGATCCGACTCTGAGTGTGGGAGAAGCGTTCAAGGATTTCGCCGCTGGCGACGATAGCCTGCTAAAGCGATCTTTGGTGCAGCAGGTCGGTCCCGCGGACCTGTTGAGCGGGACCGAGCAGGCGCTGAGCTCTTCGGAAGGCGAGGCCATTCGCAAAGCGATGGCGGAATATCCCATCGATATGGCAATCGCGGTCGATAATTTGAAGCGGGCACACGAGCATGGAGTGCGGCTGGTAACGGGCAGCGATGCGGGAAATTTTCTCGTGATTCATGGGCCGACCGTGCAACACGAACTGGAGCTTTGGGTTCGCGCCGGCATTCCAGCGGCGGTTGCGCTGCAAGCCGCCACGGGCAATGCCGCGCGGCTTTTGAGAGCCGAAAAGCAGATCGGATCGATTCGCCCCGGCAACGATGCCGATATGCTTGTCGTAGATGGAAATCCTCTCGAAGACATCTCCGTGACCGAAAGGATTTCGCTGGTTGTATTCAAAGGCGAACGCATTGAGCGGACCACTTTGTTTGATCAGCATTGATGTCTCCGCACCATGTTCTCCACAAGACTCGATCGAGCGCGTGCGAGAATGATCGAAAAAAAAACGATAAATAAGGAAGATCCATCCCTTGAATCGAGAAGTAAAAAAGCCAAGGCTGCTTGCCGGCGGCCTTGGCTCATCAAGGTGAAACTGCGTGCGATGTGTTCTTACTTGGACTCGATCATCCCGAAATAGCCATCGGTGTCGTTGGGGCCGGCAGTGAAGAAAAGTTGGTTGGCCGCCCCGTTGTTCGACGTTCCACCGCCAAATTCAATTCCCCAAATTCCATTGATGTTGATCGCCTTGCCGGAGGCGTTCTCCATCGTGCCGACTAAAGCACCGGTCTTGAGGTTGAAGCCATTGATGTTGCCGACGGTGGCGTTGTTGGTGATGAGGAGGGTGTCGCTTAATGTTCCGAAGTTGGCGGGAGCCATGGCAAAGCCCCAGGGTTGATTGAGCGGCTTGCCGTGAGTGAAGTGCTTCTCCAGAGTTCCGGCTTCATTAAAGATATCGATGTAGCCGCCCGGGCCCCCATTGGTTGCGGCAAACGAAACGAAGACCTTTCCGTCAATGTCCTGGATTCCGAAGGGCGCGAACCCAGCCGGGATGTCCGGGTCGGTGAACGAGTTTACCAGGCTAAAGCTGCCGTCATAAACGTCCACTTTGTTATTGGCTGCGTCGGCGGCGTAAATGTAATTGTTCGAAGAATGGTTGGTGATGGCGAGCCCGGTGTAAGACGATCCAGCACTGGTGACGGCGATCAGAGTGGCGTCGGGATTGAACGAGGACCAGCCTTGGACGGTGCCGTCGAGGGTGGCAAAGAGAAACACCGAAACCCAGCCGTCGATTGCAAACTCAGACGAGGCGTTGTAGACGAGGCCGGTGGGACTGCCGGCGCTGGTGCCGCTGGCGGGGGGAACGATGACTTGCAGAGACTGCGGCTGTCCCTGGGCATTGTACAGAGTGGACCAGCCGTCGGCTTCATCGCTGACCCAGAATGGATTGCCGGGACTGTAGGCAATTCCCCAGGCGTTCTGCAGCAAGGGATCGGTGTATGTGGCTTTGCCGGAAACATTGGAGGTGAGGTACGTGGCTTTATATTGTGCCAGGGCCGGACTGGAGATCATTACCAGCGCAAACCCGAGCAGGGCAGACAAGTTGAGGATGCGAGTAAACCAACGCTGCATGTGAGACTCTCCTTGAATGAAATATGGTGAATTGGGCATGGAGTGAAGTCCGGGTTGTACTGCGATTTCGCATTTCGAAATCCGCAGAATGCCGCAATCCTAGGTTGCAGCGCGGCGGCGATTGTCAGGGAATTGTCATGGGTTTGCACAATTATTGTCGCGAGGTTGTCGGCGTGCTCGAGTCTTTTCTGCGTATCTGGGCTCGGATTTGGCTGGGCGAAGCGTTTCGGGTGAGCGGCTCTTTAGTTAATAGCCTGGATAGCAAAGAAAAAGGCGTTCCGGTTCACCGGAACGCCTCTAATCGCCAGCTGATTTCCATCTGGCGATGTTTTTGGTTACACGCCGGACCTGGCTGCCCTCGCCATTGCCGGGGTGTTAAACGTTTGCAGCGCCTTACCGAAGTACATCCTGTAAGAGTGGTGAACTCCGTACATCACTGGGAACATCACCAGAGCCGCTTGCCAGCCGAACCGGTGGCTGACCACGGTCATCATCGAAGTCACGCCCGCGCTCAAAACGAAATACGGGAATGACAACTGCGCGATGTTGAGCCAGGTGCGGTGCAGAGAAGCACCTTCGGCGAAGTTAATGACAGTGGCCACGGGAGCAGTTTGCCCGAAAAAGAATGCGGCGGTGGTCAAAGCCAGCATCAGCGGTTCCGACGGCCACGTTGCTTTGGCAAACCATCCGGAATTCCAAATGAGATTTGCAACGCTCGTGGCAAACGCCATCATGCTGACATTGAATACAACCTGTTGCGCTTTGAACTTGCCACCCCGCTTCGGCCAGCACTGCACCACCGTAGATACGCAAGCGATCACAATGGCTTCGGTCGCGCTCAGGCTTATAACGGCCATGAGCAGAAATGGAAGGTTGACCGACATGTTGCCGTCGACGCCGGGCAGCTTGACTTTCATCCGCGACGTTGCCCCTGCGATAGCCAGTAGAGCCAGGGCGTAGTTGAGGTGCAACGTGTGACTCGCTACGCCTGTGAATACAGCGCTTGCGGCGCCGGTCACAGCCATGAGTGCGATGAACGTTTTGGTTAGCGTTGTGCGATCCATAGATTCCTCCTTTCTGTGGTATTTCGCACGCTTACTGTTCATCGTCTCCAGCGTCGGAGAAGGCCGCATCGGCGCTCTCATCCGTGGATGCGCCCCACACCACGCTTTGTGCGGTCGTAGCGGCGCCTGTGCTCGAGCCCCACACCACGCTGAAAGCGCTTAACAACGGATTGCTATTCCAGGCCAGCGAGCTGCCCCAGACCACGGACATGCCGTTAACTTCAGACGCTCCCCAAACTACCGAAGCTCCCCACACTACCGAACTGCCCCAGACCACGGAGTTCGCGGGCACGCCGGTGTTTCCGTTCACCAGCGTGATCGCCCCCGTCGACGAGTTGTAAACTGCCGTCGGCGAAAGAGCCGATCCAACCGTCGCCGGAGCAAGATCGGTGCTGGTCATCGCGGTAGTGACATCCAGCAATCCAGATCCAACTGAGAAAAGATCGTAGGATGCGACGAAGGTCTGGGACAGGTGCGGCACATAGGCCGAGGTCTGCACCAGACCCGTCTTGTAGGTGGTTGCCATCAGCCGCGCCTTCACCTGATCGGGGGTTAGCGAACTCTGTTGCTGAAGCATCAGAGCTGCCGCGCCTACAACGGCGGGCGTTGCCATGCTGGTGCCGCTCAGGGTGAAGTAATCGTTGTTGCCGTCGTTCCCGGTGACGAGTTCAGCCGGATAGTCGGCTTCGAGCGTTGCTCCGGGAGCCGACAACGAAACCACATCGTTGCCCGGCGCCACCATGTCGGGTTTCGCGACGTGATCGTACGTCGTGGGCCCCTTTGAGCTGTAGCTCGCCAGAGTTTCGGCCGATGCAGCCGGAGAGCCGTTGTCTTTAGTTGCGCCCACGGTCAGCACATAAGGATCGTTGCCGGGAGCGGTGATGGTTCCGAAACCGTTGCTGCTGTTAATGCTGAGACGGCCGTAGTTGCCCGCGGCTACGACGACCAGAATTCCGGACTTCCAGGCCTGCTCAACCGCCTGGCACAGCGGATCTTCTGTGTAGCTTTCGTAGATTCCGCGGCCGAGAGAAAGGTTGATGATGCGAATGTTGTAAGTGCTCTGCAGAGCGATCGCTTCCTGAATGGCTGCGATCACCGTGCTGTCTGTACCCGCCCCGTTTTCATCCAGCGCGCGCAGGTCGACGAGACTTACGCCAGGAGCTACGCCTTCATATTGCCCACCGGAGAGATAACCGTTGCCGCCGACAATGCCGGCGACGTGTGTTCCGTGACCATAAAGGTCCCAGTTTGCGCCATTCGGGCCGGTCGTCGCGGTTCCCGTGAAATCCTGGTGATAAACCACGCGAGACTTAGTCTCTGTCGAGTTCCAAAGATCGGGATGGTTGTCGTTGATGCCGCTGTCGATCACGGCAACGCCGACGCCCGCGCCCGTAAATCCAGAATTCCATGCGGAGCTTGTGCCGATGGCGCCGTTGACCAGATCATCCAATTCCTTCATCGGATGGTCTACTCTGACTGAAACGATCTCGGGGTCCGCTTCCAGAAGCGGCAGCGAGCGCACCGGAATGGTGAAGGCCGCACCCTTGATCATGTGTAGCTTCGCGTGCAGAAGTCCACCACGGTGCTGCATGGTGGCATAGTGGGCCGCAGTGGGCACCACGCGATACTGCACAATGACGCGAACGGTTTCACTGGCTTTTGCCGAATGGGCGCGAGCCAGCGTGGGGGCAAGATCGGGACCGAATTTGCCAACCGGCTGGGGGCCTCCGGGCGTTATTGCGAAGGCGGATTGCGCGACCATCAGCACTAATGCCAAGGCCACTCGTTTTCCCCAGGCCGCGCTGTGGCGTTCGCCACGAGGCGTCCTCTTTGGTTTAAGCAAGTGCAGCATAAAATGTTCACCCTTCCTGAACATGACAACGAGTTTTGCAGCAAGAAACGGTACGACTACCCACCTGGCAATGTGCACGGGCCATGCCAATTGATAGCTTGTAAGTGATTGTGATCATTGGAAATATGAGTTGTGCGGCGAGGTCATTTTGGGCCAATGTGTCCTCGGAACGAGGGCGTGGGACAGTTTGTCGCAGAAATCTGCCGCACCTTATTACTTGAGTTCGTCGGAGAGAGTTACCGTCAAGGCCGCTGATCGCCGCTTAGACTGTGTCCGGACTTGTGTGTTTTCCGGGAGGCGCGATGATTTAGTGAGCTGCCGCTGCTTCCAGCTTGCGGGCTGTGTCCGATGGCAGGGCTCTAGGCAGCGCGGCCATCAACCTGCGCGTGTACTCATGCTGTGGCCGAGTGAAGATCTGGTCTGCCGTCCCGCATTCAACGATATGGCCTTCGTGCAGGATCGCGATGCGATCGCAGAGTCCGGCGACCGATGCCAGATCGTGAGAGATGTAGAGAATGGCTGTCCCTATCGACCG
>JASICF010000099.1 GCA_030044775.1 Candidatus Sulfotelmatobacter sp.
TACCACCGCGAAGATTTGGCTGCTTAACAGTCCTGTGGCAGTGGTTCCCGCGACTTGTTTATATGCGCTAAACTCCTGGCTGTCGGACGATCCGCAAATGACTCTCCACGTTTACCTCCCAATTGCGATCACCCTTCTGCTGGCAGCCTATGCATATCTCGCGCTCGCGCTCGTGGCGCTGGCCGGGAAAACGAACGCTTCGCCGCAATGGTGGGCGTGGATTCCCATCCTGAACATCGTGCTGATGCTACGAATTGGCAAGAGGCCGTTGTGGTGGATCGTGCTGCTGCTGATTCCCCTGGTGAACATCTTAATTGCAGCTCTGGTTTGGATGGGCATTGCGCGGAACAGACAGAAGTCCGGGTGGTGGGGTGCTGTGGCAATCGTACCCGTGATCAATCTGATCGTGCCTGGCTACCTGGCGTGGTCCATCTGAGCGTCACAGGTAGGGACGGTCGGTGTTACAGCCCCCTGATGCGATACAGGACGACCCCATGGGATGGAACGACAGCACTGATGGTGCTGCTGGTTTTCTTCGTCTCGCCGGTCCACAGGTCATTTAAGGAGTAGCCGCTTCCATTTTCGGGGAGGTCTACGGTAGATGCAGGAACCGAGACTTCCTGTGCCTTTCCGCCGGTGTTAAACAAACCGACGATCGCGTCTCCGTTCGGCTCCTTCTTCGAGAACACCTGCTGGTTGCCGTTATTGAGCACCCTTTTCGCGGCAATCGAATCCTGGTCGACGGCGAGGACTGCGGAGTTCTCCAGATATTTCTCGAGATCGGTTGGATCGAGGTGAGTCAGATCGATGCCGAGGATGAAGGGCGCCGCTCCAAGCGCCCACAGGCTGATCTGAGTCTGGCGCTCGACCGGAGTCAACCCGTCGTCGCTGCCATTTCCTACCTCGATGGAGTCATAGTCGTTGAAGCCGCCCGTACCAGCGTAAGGCTGCCACTCCGCAACGTAGTTGAAGCGTTTGGCAACGTCGGCCCAACTGGTGAGCGGGTAGCTGCTTCCGTGCTTTTCGCAGCGATAACATTCGACGTCGGGCGGAAACTCCCATTGATTTGCATACTTCATTAATGTGGGGGCGATAGCGGTTGTAAGGTGTCCCTGCGTGACGTCCAGGACCATGGGGCGCCCGCTTTGCCGTATCGCATCCGACCACGCCTTAACGTCATCGGCGTTGTTGTCTGTCATGCCGTCAATCTTGATGTAATCGATATTCCATGCCGCAAGCATTTCTACCCATGAATTCGTATACTCGTGTGCTCCCGGCTTGCTGTAATCAATGCGGACCAGGCCCTTACAGTTGTAGTTGTTCTCTTTTACAGACGGTTCGGCAATCTGGGCAGCTGTGTACGATGTTCCCTTAATCGGCGTGTTCTGGCTAACTGCCTGCCTGGAAATACCTGGCGTAACGTAGATTCCGAACTTCATCCCGAGACTGTGGACGTAGTCAGCGACTGCCTTGATGCCAGGAGTATCTCCCTCGGCGGGGAATTTCGATGGGTCTGTGACCCAGCGGCCATAGGAGTCGACGTTCGGACCTTGCGCGCCCGGGCAGATGTACCAAAAGTCGTCGAGGTTTACGTATTTGTAGCCGATTTTCTGCAATCCGGAGTTATGCAGGGCGAGCGCCTGAGCTTTGATTAGGTCTGCCGTGGGATGCTGGCGGAGGAAGCTCCAACTGCTCCAGCCGAGAACGGGCGTGCGCTCGAGACCGTTATCTTCGGCGTTGGCGTTGCGCAGGGTTCCGCCGGCCAAGAATACGATCAGCAGTGCTGCCCATAAGGTGCGTGTCGATTGCCTCAAGAAAATCATCCCACTTCTGTATCACAAGCTGGACGACAAAAACAAATTGCTGAGTTGCGCAGGCGGCGGACATGACTGCATTCCCGGTGACGGTGTTCCGACATCCGCTTACGCTGGAAAAGTTAAAGGCGAGCCCTAAGGCTCGCCTTGGCGCCACCGCAAACAAGCGCGTGCTTACGGAAGCCGCATTTCTGTCTTCAGGGCACGACAAAGTTAACTGAGGTACCCCAGTTGGCAAACCCATCCCTCGTCCCATCGCAGGTCCCCAGGGCGAGGGTAAAGTCGGACCCCGTGCAGTTCTCGTACTGAATATAGTTGTTGGCAAAGTAAATCCTACCGCCTGACCCGGGCACGAAGATGGCATGACTGTAGTCTCCCCATCGAGGCCGATAAACCGTTGGGTAGCCGTCATACTCCGTAAAACCGTCTTCAGGCGATTGGCCCATATCGACAACGTTGATTACCGATCCCAACAGGCCGTTCGAAAAGCTGGCCAGCCGCCCGTAGGCGGTGCTGGGGAAAAAACCTCCGTTGTTGGCTCCGGTTGGTCCACCGTTGCCCGACAGAGTAAAGGTCATGATGGCTCCGCCGTTTCCGGTGTCCTGGTAGAAATAGCCTTCCGCAGCCATGGCTGGGAATTCCAAGTCCTCATGCATCGGCGAAACATACCCTTGACCGGTGAAGCTGAACTGGCCTGAGGTATCGAAACTCTCGGTACCGATAACCCAGTAGGCAACACCCTGGTGCACTTCTGGACTTGTCTCCGACGAAAAGGACTGATTGATCTCGGTGCTGACAGCGCCCCAGATCTGTCCTTGGGCCTGCGAAGCCTGCGTTACATCGTCGCCGTTATTGGCGATTCCGTTCTCGGGACAGCTGGTCGGCGGCGGCGATCCAACGCTGAGGCCGGCGGCTCCGCATTCGTCTCCCAACGGTATCGGCCCACTCTCCTGATCGCTGAGGAAACCTTCTCCGTAGTAAGGCAACACGCCACCGAAGATCTGGCCGCTGAATTGGATCGCGGAGCATGTGGAACAGCCAGAGCTGTTGAGGTTTTCCAAGCCGGTCCAGGCGAAGACCGCGATTCGGTCGTCCCCAAGGCCGTAGAAGTCGAGAGACTCAAGCATGAATCCCGAACCTCCATGGCTGTTGTCATACTGACTCGGGTCGGGCGGGTTTGCCGGAATTACTGCATACCAGCACGTAATGCCAGGCAAGTGATACTCGTCGTCGGAAAAGCAAGTTCCGTTTGGTGTCGGGAGTAGTCCCATGTTCTCGTGCGCGACGGTAAAGGCAGGGTTCGGCAATCCATCGCGTCCAGTAACGGGTAATCCCAGTTCGAGCGCTTTTTTGTTAAATGCAAATTCCTGTGCTCCGTTAAAGCCGCCGCCACCCAAGCCGGCAGGGGGCCCAGTGGGGAACTCGTCGTAAAACAACAGGAACGCGTCCCGAGTGGTGGCGATCTTCGCGAAGTCATTGAGCAGGTATGGATAGCCCGGCTCGGCCGGGTTGTAGTTGGCATTGACGAAGTAGACGCTGTAGGGACCAAAGGGATTTGAACCTTGACTCACTGCGATCCCTTCGTAGCAGGAGTAGGCCACGCCAGCAAAGCAACCAGTAAAGGGTCCCTCATTGGCCTCACTGCTCGCGGAGACAAATTCCGTGAAGAACCAGTGTCCGCCGTTGTCGTAATCGTAGATGCAAGAGGGATCGCCGCCGCTGCTCCATCCTTTGCCTGTGAGTCCCATGACGGTGTCCAGAGGGATGACCGCCGATAGCCTCTGCAGGGCTGTGTTGAAAATCAGAATCGAACCCTGGTTGTTGGTTTCGACCACAAAGCCGTTCCCAGCACATAGGCCCTGGTCTGGAGGTTCAATGTCAATCCCTAATACATTGGTGCTTAACTCGCCGTTGTCGGCTGCATTTATTCCTTTGACACCGACCGCACCGCTCGCAGATGAATCAATGAAGTCGCAGCCCGGACCCAGCGGTTCGCAACTGACGGTTGGAGGTACTACCAAGGGTGCAGCTGCCGTTTGAGCCGGCGGACGCGGGCGTTTCGGCTCCGGCATTTCGCGGTGACTACCAGGCGCGGAATTGTTTAGCAGGATTGGGACAACTGAATCCTCCGAGAAAGACGCTGTCGAGGGAGAGTAAAAGGGGCCGGTGAGTAATGAGCAGCCCTGCGCTTTGCAACCGGTGGCCGCAGGACCAACAAACGTGGGCGAGGATTGGCCTAAAGTTGAAGATGTAATAGCGCCGGTTGCAGCGCTAGCAGGATTTGCGGCGGAAGCTCCTTCCGGAGCGACGATCAGTGCGATCGCCAGCAACAGCAGTGCAAATTGGCGATACATAGGGTTTCTCCGCTAGAAGAAATTTAGAAGCCATCGGCTATTAAATGGGGGTTCCCCGTTTTGGCACTCACAACGAGCGGCGATAATACGAGCGCGGATAGTATCACGATTTCGGCCCCCCGCATAGAGTGAAAAAACTTTCATCAGGGACTTCCCGTAGGCGGTTAGAAAATGCTCTGTTCGCCACACCGAGAAAGGTCCGCGGGAAATGTTGATGTCAGAGGAAAAAAAATCTGGACCGGCGCCGGCTTGCCAAGCCCGGCTTAGCGACCTTCCGCCGTGTCGCATGCAGAGTGGCGGCACGCGGGCGGATGGCTTGCCGATCGAGGCCTGACGAGGTTTTGAGCCCTGAAGTCGGCTTCATTACGTTGGTTATCTACGTCCGCATTACTGAAACCCCTAGAGTAAATCACATGACACTTTCGTCGATGGTGGTTTCGCGGGACTGGCAGGAAATCAGCGTTCTGGAGTGCATTCTCGGCGGGCTGCAAATGGATGTGGCCGTGGAAAGCGAGCCGCAGCGGGCGCTTTCGCGGCTGGAGAAGTCCAAGGTTGACGCTCTGATTGTCGACTGCGATCTGAATGGGAGCGGGCAGTTCTTCCGCGAATTGCAGAAGGAAGCTTCGCGCGGGAGCACAGTGCCCCTGGTGATCATGGGCAACCGGCAGGGACGACGCGGAGTGGAAGAAAGCGGCGCACTGTTCTCTTTTGAAAAACCGATTTCGGTGGAACAGGCGGTACACACGCTATCCGCGGCGCGCAATATGATTCTCGACGGGCGACTCCGTTACCACCGCGCCGGGTTGGACGTGCCGATCACAGTTCGAACCGGCGCGAAAAAGAAGATGCTGGGGAAGCTGGTCAATCTCAGCCAGGGCGGCCTGCAGGTTCACATCGATGATGGGTTCGATCCAGCCGAGGCGGCGCGCGTGTGCTTCGAACTTCCGGGAACGAACGC
>JASICF010000100.1 GCA_030044775.1 Candidatus Sulfotelmatobacter sp.
GATCCACCCACCAACGGGCACCTGGATCTGATCGAGCGCGGGGCAAAAATTTTTGAAGACCTGGTGGTCGCGATCCTGCGAAACTCGGAAAAGAGCCCAATGTTCAGCGTGGCCGAGCGGCTGGAGATGCTGCGCCAGCTGACGAGAGATTTGAGCAACGTGCGCATCGATACCTTCGACGGGTTGACGGTCGAGTATGCGAAGTCGCTCGAGGCAACCTGCATTCTGCGCGGCATCCGCGCGATCAGCGACTACGAATACGAACTGCAGATGGCGCTGATGAACCGCAAGCTCGAGCCCACGTTGGAAACAGTCTTCATGATGCCCGCGGACAAATATTCTTATGTGAGTTCGCGGCTGGTGCGGGAAGTGGCGCAGGCGGGCGGACCGGTGAAGGGGCTGGTTCCGGAAATCGTTGAAGAGAATCTCCGGGAGAAGCTGGATCCGGCTTATAAGCTGCGCAACGTTCGAAGCGTGGAATTTGCCGAGCCAATCGGCGGAAGCGAACTGGATCGCAGAGAGAGGAAAAGGAAAAAGAAGGCATGACAACCGCAACCACGGAAGCGCTGCGCCTTACTGACCGCATCAACCGCATCCAGCCATCAGCGACGATGGCGGTAGTCGCCGAGGCTGACAAGCTGCGCGCGCAGGGAATCGATGTGGTGGACTTCGGCGCGGGCGAGCCGCACTTTGCGACGCCGCAGCACATTAAAGACGCAGGGATTGGAGCGATTCACGCAAACTTCACAAAATATACGGCGGTTCCGGGGATGCCGGAGCTGCGCGACGCGATCGTGCACCGCCATGCGGTCGATTTCGATTCTGACTACCGGCGTGAGGAAACGATCGCCTGCACCGGCGGGAAAAATGCCCTGTTCAACGCGATTCAAGTTCTGGTTGATCACGGCGACGAAGTGATTTTGCCGGTGCCGTACTGGGTGTCGTTCAAGGATATCGTTCGTTACGCGGGCGGAGAATGCGTTTTGCTTGAAACGGACGAGGCGAAGGGATTTCGGGTAACGGCGGAGATGATTGCGAGATTGATCACGCCGCGAACCAAGGCGATCATCTTGAATTCGCCGTCGAACCCATCGGGCGCGGTGATGAGCCTGCAGGATCTGACGGAAGTTACACGGCTGGCGCAGGAGCGGGGAATCTGGGTGCTATCGGATGAATGCTACGTTTATCTGAATTACACGGGAAAGAATTTCTCGGTGGGGTCGCTGCGAGAATTGAAAGACCGCATCGTGGTACTGGGGTCGCTTTCGAAAACGTACGCGATGACCGGATGGCGACTGGGTTACGCCCTCGGGCCAGCTGCGGTGATCAGCGCAATGGCGAAGCTGCAGAGCCAGTCGACGTCGAACCCGACGTCGATTGTGCAGAGAGCCGCCATAGCAGCTTTAAAAGGGCCGCAGGAATGTGTCGAGAAAATGCGGCGCGAATATATCGAGTTGCGCGATCACGTGGTGACGGGACTACGCTCGATCCCCGGAGTGAAGTGCACGAAGCCGGAGGGCGCATTCTATGCCTATCCGAATATTTCGGCATTTCTGGGACGAGGCGTAAAGTCGGCGGCTGATCTGGCGGGAAAATTATTGCGCGAGGCGCACGTGGCTACGGTTCCGGGAGAAGGATTTGGAACGGCAGAACACATCCGCGTTTCGTATGCGACTTCGAAGGCAGAGCTGGATCGCGGCCTGGAGCGCATGAGGAAGTTTTTCGCCGCGCTGTAGGTGTGGCGCGACAATGGGGTAAAATTTATCTGTGAAAGGCCGTCGCTTGCGAACGGCCTTTTTTTGTAGTGCATTCGAATGGGCGAGCTATATCCATTGCTGATGGTTCCGGGTTTCGATCCGCGGCCGTGGGGGACGCATGATCTTTCGCCGATTTATCCCAACCAGAAATTCGGCGAGAAGATTGGCGAGGCGTGGCTGACAGGTGACGAATGTAAAGTTGCCAATGGGTTCCTGGCTGGACAGAGCCTGGCGGAGATCGGAAAGACTTATCAGCGGGAGCTGGTCGGCGATGCGGCGCGCGATGCGGGACGATTCCCGCTGCTCGTGAAGTTTCTGTTTCCACACGAAAAACTCTCGGTGCAGGTTCATCCCGATGATGTGCAGGCGCTGAAAGTGGGCCAGCCCTGGGGCAAAACGGAGTGCTGGTACGTCGCGCACGCGAAGCCGGGAGCGCAAATTGCGTTGGGGTTGAAGGATGGAGTGAGTGTCTCGCAACTGGAGAAGGCGATTCATGACCAGCGCGCGGAGGAGTTGCTGAACTGGCTGAATGTTTATTCCGGAGACACGATTTACGTGGCGGGCGGGACAGTGCACACGCTGGGGCCAGGATCGGTAATCGTGGAGACGCAACAGCAGTCGGATACAACTTACCGGTTGTATGATTACGGGCGGCCACGCGAACTGCATTTGAAAGACGGGCTGGCCGCCGTGAAGTTAAAAGCAGGCTCGGGAAAAGTTGTGAGAGCTGCGCCAGCGCAGATTGATGGCAGAAAAAGCCGGCGCGGCGAGTTGGTGGCGGCTCCGTACTTTATGGTCGATATATTTGAGTTGAAGGACCCGCAGGTTTTGAGCACGCGTGACGGTTCGGGCAAGTCTTCGGCGCAGATTCTGGTGGCGCTGGAAGGATGCGGAACGGTGCAAGCGGCGGGCAGCGAGGCGATTACCTTGGCAAAAGGCGACGCAGTGGTGGTTCCGGCGTGCATGGAGCAATTCACCGTGAGCCCACAGTGGACGCTGGAATTGTTGCGATCGCGCGTGCCCGGCTCGCGGTTGCCGGAACCAGAAACAAGAATTTAGCAGCGGAATCTTAAGAACGTGGGAAAGAACTCGAATTTTTATCCGGTGATTCTGGCGGGGGGGCGCGGCACGCGCTTCTGGCCACTCAGCCGCAGGAAACACGCGAAGCAGTTGCTGGCGCTCGACGGCAAGCAGACGATGATTCAGCAGACCGTGGCGCGTTTGACGCCGCTCGCAGGGGCGCGACGGTTTTGGGTGGTAACGAATGAAGATTCTCGCCCTGCGATCCTGAAGCAGCTTCCGGCGCTGCCGAAGTCGCAAGTTCTGGCCGAGCCGGTAGGACGAAACAGCGCTCCGGCAATTGGTCTGGCGGCGTTTCTGCTGTTGCGAGAGCATCCGGATGCGGTGATCGGAATGTTTCCTTCCGATCATGTGATTGCCGACAAACAAGCGTATGCAGCAACGATCGCGCGTGGAGTCGAGATCGCAGCCGCGGGTGAAAATATTGTGGTGCTCGGCATTCGGCCTACACGTCCGGAAACCGGCTATGGCTACATCGAGGCGGGGGGAGCGGCGGGCAATTCGCAACCTGCAGCGACCGCGGCCCTGCGAGTGCGGCGATTTACGGAAAAGCCCGATGTCGAAAAAGCGGCAGCGTTCGTGGCGGCGGGGAATTATTTCTGGAACAGCGGAATGTTTCTGTGGAGCGCGCACACGCTGGGGAATGCTCTGCGGGAGCATCTTCCGAAGACGGCCGCGGTATTGGAGGAAATTGCGGCAGCGTGGGGCAGACGAGCGTTTGCGCGATCGTTTCGGCGGCTGTATCCGAAGTGCGAGAACATCAGCATCGATTATGCGGTGCTGGAGCCGCGTTCGGCGAAAGGCGAGCATGCAGGAAACATTTTCTGCCTGCCGGCCGATTTCGGCTGGAACGATTTAGGATCGTGGACTGCACTGCACGAACATCGCACAGCGAAGAGCAATCCGGCTAACGGGAACGTGATTTGGAGTTCCGAGATATTCGTACTAAATGCGCACGGCAACTACGTGCATGCTCCGGGAAAATTTGTGGCAACGGTGGGCGTGAAGGATATTGTGGTGGTCGAGACAGAAGACGCGCTGCTGATCACGACCCGGCAACACGCGCAGGACGTGGGTAAAGTGGTGAAGCATCTGGATGAGAAGAAGATGCATAGGCTGACATGAGGCAGCCGATGACGAGTGAGCGGAGGTCAGCGATATTGCGTTGACCACGAGAGACAGCGTTGCAAATGGCTCAGGAGATTAAATTCGGGACTGACGGCTGGCGCGGAATCATCGCCGACGACTTCACATTCGACAATGTGCGGCGTGTTGCAGGAGCGATCGCGTCGTACGCGTTGAAGTGGGAAGACGCAAAGCGTGGAATCATCATCGGCTACGACACCCGGTTTCAGTCGCAGACGGCAGCGCAGACGGCAGCGGAGGTCATCGCGGCAGCAGGCATTCCCGTAAAACTGGCGGACGATTACACGCCGACACCGGCCGTCTCGTATGCGGTGAAGACGAATGGCGCCGCCGGCGGAGTGATGATTACGTCCAGCCATAATCCGTGGAACTGGAACGGGGTGAAGTTCAAAGCACAATTCGGCGGATCGGCAACACCCGCGATCATGAAAAAAGTGGAAGAGGAGTTGCAGGCAGGCGCGATGCCGAACGGCACGAAGGCCGCGATCGACGAAGTCGATCTGAAGGCCGCGTATATCTCCGCGGTTTGCCGCTTCGCGGATATGGATTTGATCGGTAAAGCGAAGTTTAAAGTGGCCATCGATTCGATGTATGGCTCGGGGCGGGGAGTGCTGGCGGGAATTTTTGCCGAGCGCGGCGTGCAGCATGTCACCATCAGACAAGAAGTCAATCCGCTGTTCCCGGGGATTAATCCGGAGCCGATTGAGCCGCACATTGCCCTGCTGCAGCAGACGGTGGTGCGAGAGCATTGCGATGCGGGACTGGCTACGGATGGCGACGCCGACCGGATTGGTGCGGTTGCAGAAGACGGCAGCTTTGTGGATTCACACAAGATTTTTTGTGTTTTACTGCGCTGGCTGCTCGAACGCAAGAAATGGCCGGGCGACGTTGTTAGAGCTTTCAACACTACGCGCATGCTCGACCGCATCGCGGCCAAGCACGGAAGAAAACTTTACGAAACGCAAATCGGATTCAAATACACGGCCGACCTGATGATGGAGCACGAGATTCTGATTGGCGGAGAAGAATCGGGCGGGATTGGGTATTCGCGATTTCTGCCGGAACGCGACGGGATTTTGAATTGCCTGCTGGTGGCCAATGCGATGGCGGAAGAAGGCAAGCCGCTTGGCCAACTGGTAGCTGATCTGCAGTGCGAGTTCGGGCCACATTTTTACGGCAGGCGCGATCTGCACATTCCGGAGGATGTGAAGCAGAATGCGATCCAGCGCGCGAAAGCGGAAAACACACAGAGCCTGGGGCGCTATCGCGTATTGAAGAAAGAATATCTTGATGGTGTGAAGTTTTTCCTGGACGCTCCGACGAATGGAAATGGCGCGGAAGCATGGATTCTTTTTCGCGCTTCGGGCACCGAACCGCTGTTGCGCGCTTATGCGGAAGCGGCGTCGCGGGAACTGGTCAGCGAAATTCTGGCGGCGGGCGAGAAGTTTGTCATGAGTTCAGGATCATAAACGCGATCTGGCCCTCGGGTGCCGCAAAACTCCACATTTTCCGTTTCCATAGTGCGATACTTAGAGCAGGATACCCAAGCCACAAATGACTCTTGCTGGAGACACAGGTCCGGCCTCGGCGGACACGCCTGAGGCACGGCGCTATAACCGCATCCATCGCTGGCTGGGAGTTGCCGATTTCGCAATCGGCTCGGGATTTCTGATTGTTCTTCTGTTCACCGGATGGAGCGGATGGTTGCGGGATTTGGCTCTGCGGCGAGGCTTTCAGAATTACACGCTGGCGGTTTTCATCTATCTATTCCTGCTGCTGCTGATCGGCAAGGTGCTGGCGTTTGGCCTGGACTACTACGGATTTCGCCTGGAAAAACAATTTCAACTCTCCACGCAAAATGCGAGCGCGTGGCTTTGGGATGAAACGAAGGGATTTCTAGTGGGGTTGGTGCTGGGTGGAGTGGTTGTGGAGTTGGTTTATTTTCTGATCCGGCAATGGCCGCAGTATTGGTGGATTCTGGCTTGGGCGATCTTCATGGGTCTGTTCATTGTGATGGCGCAACTGGCGCCGGTCGTGCTTTTCCCGATCTTTTACAAGTTCGAGCCGCTGGAGAATGAAGACCTGCGGCGGCGGCTGATTGTGCTGAGCGAACATGCGGGCACCCGGGTGCGCGGCGTTTACCGCTGGAAGCTCTCAGAGAAAACGAAGAAAGCGAATGCAGCGCTGACAGGCCTTGGCAGCACGCGGCGAATCATTCTCGCGGATACGCTGCTCGATAACTACGCACCGGAAGAGATAGAGGCGGTGCTGGCGCACGAACTGGGCCACCACGTGCACAAGCACATCCTGAAAAGCATTCTGGTCCAAGCCGGCGTTACCCTGCTCGGCTTCTGGGCGGCGAACTTCGTGCTGCACTATGCGGTCGACCACCACATGTTCGAGGAGCTTTCGGATTTTGCCAATCTTCCGCTGGTCGCGATCACGGCGACGGTGATTTCGCTTCTGCTGATGCCGGCGCTGAACGCATATTCGCGCTTTAACGAGCGGCAGGCAGACCGCTACGCCTTTGAATCGATCGCTACCATCGAACCGTTTGTTTCGTCGATGAACAAGCTGGCGAGCCAGAACCTTGCGGAGCGGACGCCTTCGAAGTGGATCGAAGTTTTATTTCACTCCCATCCGGCTATTTCGAAGCGCGTGGCGGCTGCGGAGGCGTGGAGCCGCACACAGGACACTGGCGCCAAGATTGTTTGAAAGATTTCCGTCTGCCCTCACTGTGGCTTCTTGAGAAGTTCCGCGACCCGGTTTAGATCTTCTTCTGTGTCTACGCCTACCGAATCGAACGGCGTCTCGCCCACATAGATCGGAATCCCATTTTCGAGGAAACGCAGTTGCTCCAGCCGCTCTGTCTTTTCCAGCGAAGATTCGGGCCAGCTTACGAACCGATCAAGCGCAGGCTTGCGGTAGGCATAGAGGCCGAGGTGCTTATAGTAAGGCACATCGGTTCGGTCGCGGTCGAAGGGAATAGTGGCGCGAGAAAAATAGAGGGCTTTCCCGTCAGGAGCCGTGACGACTTTGACGGCATTCGGGTTGAAAATCTCTTCGGCGGAGCACAGTGTTTTTACGGTTCCGACCTGGACGTTGGGATCATTCATGACGCCGATGAGCGTAGCGATCTGCTCGGGGCGAACCAGAGGCTCGTCGCCCTGGATATTGAGATAAAGATCGGCGGGAAGTGAGTTGGAAATTTCGTGCACGCGCTCGGTGCCGCTGCGATGCGAGGACGCGGTCTGCCGGGCGCTCCAGCCATGACGGCGGCAGGTGTCGAGGATTTCCGAGGAATCGGTCGCGACGATGACTTCCGCCAGCAGAGAAGAAGAGCGCACAGCCTCGTAGACCCAACCGACGAGCGGTTTGCCGGCGATTTCGCGCAGCATTTTGCGCGGCAGACGCGTAGAGGCAAGGCGGGCGGGAATGATGGCGACGGCCGTCATGCGAGGACCAGTTTCCAGGTTCCCGCCGGAACTGGCAAGTGTTCGATTCCTAAGCGGACCGCACCGGTTCAGCCGTCGCTTTCACTGGACTGACATCCGAGACTTTTTGCTCCAACCTCCTACGGATGCGGCGGACCTCAACGAAAATCAGCGCAGTCAAGGTACACATCAAGCTGGTTAACATCAGCCAAAGTGGATCCATTGTGGCGGGCTCCCCTTCCCGCGACCATATATCTTTCTCTTCTCCATTCCGCCACGTTATTGGATGGAACTGGCGGTGTTGGAGAAGACGTTGTTGGCATTTGAGCCAATCAACCTGATCGTTCCGACGACGAGAACCAGAATCACCGCCAACATAACCGCATACTCGGCGATGTCCTGGCCGGCGTCATTGCGCCACAGACTTCTGATTCGATTGACCACGGCAGACTCCTTTCTCCCCCCAAGACACGAAAGTATACCTATTTTTGCGCTTTGCGGGGCAATTTCTGCAAGATGACGCAGTTGGCACCTGGGTGGGAAAGCGCGATTGGATCGCGGTTTGACAGTGTTTTGCAGCGACTTTTACAATGAAAATCGCGCAGTGAAAATCGCTACGCGGCGACTAAAATCGCTGTGCAGCGGGAGTTTCACCCGCTATTCTTAGGCGGGCGGGTCCTCGGTGCGGCCCCGTGCTTCTGCCATTCTCCGGTAGCCCAATCTGGCGGCGTAGCTCAGGTGGTTAGAGCGACGGTCTCATAATCCGTAGGTCAGTGGTTCGAGTCCACTCGCCGCCACCAATCCTCGTCCCTCAGAGCTGTGAGCGAGGGGTTCCTCGCTGTGCTCGGGATTTCGCCAGCGGGCTCAGCCACCCAGCGCACGAAAGCCGCGTACGGCCGGTCCCCGGGACCGCTCACGCGGGCTAAACGGCCCAAGTTTGAGTCCATTCGCCGCCACGGGGTCCAGCCCTCCTATCTGCTGGGCGAAAGATCCTTGCCGATCAGCGATTTACGCCGCTGGCCAGAT
>JASICF010000101.1 GCA_030044775.1 Candidatus Sulfotelmatobacter sp.
TGGATCTGCAGGCGCTCAGCATCGAGGAAATCGCAGCCATGACCCGCTCTACCGCCAAAGATGAGACCATCGCCACCGCTGGAATCATCGCCAATGTTCGCGTGCTCAAGTCGAAACGCGGAGAAATGTATGCGCAGGCCACGGTCGAGGATATGTCCGGCTCCATCGACATGATCGTTTTCCCGGAGGCCTACAAGCGTTTGGGAGATAAAGTCAAGCTTGAGGTCCCGGTGCTGATTCGTGCCGGGGTTCGCATCGAAGAAGGCGCCAATCCCAAGATCACGGCGTCTGAAATCATGGCCCTCGATGACGCCAAAATACCACTGCCTCATGCGCTTCGCATCCGCATTCCGGTGGAATCCTCCGCCGAAACCACGGTCGACGATCTGCATGCGCTCTTTACCGAGCGCAAAGGGGAAGCGCGAGTGTTATTCGATGTTGAACGCGCCGGCGATTACATGGTGGTAATGGAGGCCGAGGGTTATAATGTCCTGCCAGACCGCAACTTCATCGCGCGCGTCGAAGAATTATGCGGCCGGGGAAGTGTCCGCGTCATAAGCTGAGGTTTAGTCAATCTGATCAATGGCGGCATCGCAAAAAACCCAACAGGAGTTGGAGTCGATCGAGCGCCAGGTAGCGTCGATGGAAGCCTCTGCTGGAAGGAACGAGCAGACACATCGCGAGCTGGCTAGACTGCACGAGCGTATCCATACACTGCGCGAAGAGATCAAAGCTGCGAACACCGCCTGGCAGAAAACCGAACTGGCGCGCCATCCCCAGCGTCCACAGACCCTCGATTACATCGAGCGGGTGTTTACCGACTTCAGCGAGATCCACGGCGATCGCAGCTTCGGTGACGATCCCGCGATTATCTGCGGCATGGCCCGTTTTCATGGCGAAGAAGTCCTTGTCGTAGGAACCCAAAAGGGCCGCGACATGAAGCAGCGTGTTCATCGCAACTTCGGCACGCCGCATCCCGAAGGCTATCGCAAAGCGATCCGCATCATGCGGCTCGCGGAAAAATTCCGCCGGCCCATCTTCACCCTTGTCGATACCGACGGCGCTTACCCCGGAATTCACGCGGAAGAGCGCGGACAGGCCGAAGCCATTGCCCACAACCTGCGAGAAATGGCTTGCCTTGAAGTTCCGATTATTGCCACCGTAATCGGAGTCGGCGGCAGCGGGGGGGCGCTGGCGATCGCTGTGGCCGACCGGGTACTCATGATGGAAAACGCGATTTATTCGGTGATCTCACCCGAGGGCTGTGCGGCAATCATGTGGCGCGACGCTTCCAAGAAGGAACTTGCAGCCGAAGCCATGCGCATTACAGCCGCAGACCTCAGCGAGCTTGGCTGTATCGACGATATCGTTCCTGAACCCGAAGGCGGCGCGCACCGCGACTATGAAGCCGCCGCTAACTTGCTCGACGTAAGCCTGCAGAAACACATATCGGAACTCAAGAAAATTCCGCCTGCCGATTTAATCGTGTCACGATATAATAAGTTCCGGACCATGGCACAGTTTTTTAAAGCTGACTGACTGTGTTTTTCGGCATCGTGATCGCACAAGACCGCCACTTTTCGAGCCGGACAAAGCATCCCGGGCGCAATCTGTTCAGGATCGAGCCCTACGGAAATGAGGCCGTTTGCACGCAGGTTCCTACGGCCTCCAGTGCTCGATTTCGTATGAACAGACATCTCGTGCCGCCGTATAATGGACGGTATCTTTCAAGTCCAAATCAGACGCACTGTTTCGTCTCTTGAAACCAAAGGAAGGAGTTGGAATGTCCACTACGGATGTAGCTCGCCAGGATACCGGCGGGCAGCTAGGACGCAAACGAATCGTCAATGACATGAGCATTCAGGTCGCCACGGTAAACGGTTCCGGCTCGCAAAGCTCGAACACAGTTCTACTGCGGGCCATTTTTCAGATGGGCGTACCGATCTCGGGTAAGAACTTATTTCCTTCTAACATTGCGGGCCTGCCTACCTGGTACACCATCCGCGCCAACAAAGATGGTTACATTGGGCGCAAGAAGGAAATCGATTTCCTCGTGGCCATGAATCCGGAGACTGCCCGGGATGACGTCATGTCGCTCGACGCCGGCGCATCAGTTCTCTATGACGAGCCGCTCGTGCTCGACAAACTGCGCAACGACCTGGTTTTCTACTCGGTTCCCTACGACAAGCTTGTCGCTGCTGTCTGCCCCGAGGCTAAACTCCGCAAGCTGGTCAAGAACATGGTGTACGTGGGCGTAGTGGCGCAGCTTCTCGAAATTGACATGGGAGAAGTTGAGAAGGCGATTCGCAAACAGTTTTCGAAGAAGGTAAAAGCGGCCAACCTGAATCTGGCCGCCGCCCAGGCCGGCTTCGATTATGCCAAGGCGAACCTCGAGAAACGCGGTGCGTTTTACATCGAGCGCATGAACAAGACCGCGGGCAAAATTATCGTTGATGGCAATTCCGCCGCGGCCCTCGGCTGCATGTTCGCTGGATGTACGGTTGTCACCTGGTATCCGATCACGCCGTCTTCTTCGCTGGTCGAAACCATGATCGAATATATGAAGGAGTACCGTATCGGCCCGGACGGCAAAGCCACGTTCGCAATCGTTCAGGCCGAAGACGAACTCGCCGCCATCGGCATGGTAATTGGCGCTGGATGGGCAGGCGCGCGCAGCATGACGGCGACTGCCGGACCGGGGATTTCCCTGATGTCCGAATTCGCCGGTTTGGCCTACTACGCTGAGGTTCCTGGGGTAATCTGGGACATTCAGCGTGTCGGTCCGTCGACCGGATTGCCCACACGCACTTCGCAGGGAGACATTCTCACCACCGCGTTTCTCTCCCACGGCGACACCAAGCACATCCTGCTGATCCCGTGCTCGGTCTCGGAATGCTTCGGCATGGCTTCAGAGGCGTTCAATCTCGCCGAGCAGTTTCAAACCCTGGTTTTTGTGATGTCCGATCTTGATCTTGGGATGAACAACTGGATGTCCGATCCCTTCGACTATCCGACCACTCCCATCAAGCGCGGCAAAGTGCTGCACAAGGAGGATCTCGAAAAGCTTGGCGGTTTCGCCCGCTACAAAGATCTCGATGGCGATGGTGTTGGCTACCGCACGCTGCCGGGAACCGATCATCCCGGAGCAGCCTACTTCACGCGCGGCAGCGGACACAATGATCACTCCGGCTACAGCGAGCGGCCCGACGATTATGAAAACAACATGGAGCGGTTGAACCGCAAATTTGAGACTGCCCGCTCCTTCGTTCCTCGTCCCGAAATCTCAAAAGGCGCGAACGCAAAAATCGGAATCATCGCCTACGGAACTTCGCATTGGGGAGTCATTGAAAGCCGCGACCAGCTCAAGAACGAATACGGGATCGAGACGGATTACCTTCGCCTGCGCGCTTACCCGTTCACCCGCGAAGTGCATGAATTCATCGAGCAGCACGAACGCATCTACGTTGTGGAACAGAATCGCGACGGGCAAATGCTCAGCCTGCTTAAACTCGATCTGAAGCCTGAACTGATTACGCGCCTGCGGAGCATCGCCCATCTTGACGGCTTGCCGCTCGACGCGCGCTCCGTTACCGATGAACTAAGCAACATGGAGGGAAAGTAAATGGCGACCACACCTGCCGCCGAGCCCAAAACCAACCGCATCGGACTAACCGTTGTGGAATACAAAGGGGGCAAGACAACGCTTTGCGCCGGTTGCGGACACAACGCAATCTCCGAACGCATCATCGAAGCCATGTACGACATGGGCGTGAAGCCCGAGCGCGTGGTCAAGCTGAGCGGCATCGGTTGTTCCTCCAAGAGCCCGGCGTACTTCATGAACCGTTCGCACAGTTTCAATTCGGTTCACGGGCGCATGCCCTCCGTCGCCACTGGCGCAATGCTTGCCAATCGAGATCTGATTGCGCTCGGGGTTAGCGGGGATGGCGATACCGCCTCGATCGGTATCGGACAGTTCATTCACCTTATGCGCCGCAATCTGCCCGTTATCTACATCATTGAAGATAACGGAGTTTACGGTCTCACCAAGGGGCAATTCTCCGCGACCGCGGATCTCGGCTCGAAACTGAAAACCGGCGTGATCAACGATCTTCCTCCTATCGATACCTGCGCCATGGCCATTGAACTGGGGGCGACTTTTGTCGGGCGCTCGTTCTCAGGGGACAAGCGCCAGCTCAGCGCCATGCTGAAAGCCGCCATCGCGCATCACGGCACGGTTATGCTCGATGTGGTTTCTCCCTGCGTCACATTCAACGATCACGAAGGTTCGACAAAGTCGTACAAATATGTGAAGGACCATGAGGAGTCTCTGCAGGAGATTAGCTTTGTGCCCCACTTCGAGGAAATCGATATCGACTACGACGCCGGCGCTACCGTCAGCGTCACCATGCACGATGGTTCTCATCTGCGACTGCGCAAGCTTGAAGAAGATTACGACCCCACCAACCGCATCCGCGCGATGACCCGGCTCACTGAAGCCCACGACAAAGGAGAAGTATTAACCGGATTGTTCTACGTAAACACGAAAGCGCCTACCTTCCTTGAAATGCTGAATATGGTCAATCAGCCGCTGGCCACGCTCCCTGAATCTCTCACACGTCCGGGCAGGGAAGCGCTGGAAGCGGCAATGGACGAACTCCGTTAACCCCTGGCGAAGCGTTCGAGCTTCACGGCAATTTCAATGGTTTCGGGGCTATATCGCTTGCCCCTCCAGGCTGTAACCCGAGCCCGGCGCCGTAGTAAGTTGCCAGGGCTTGCCGCTCACTGTCCGATAAGAGCGCGGCAATGGTTCGCATCGGTTCGTTGATATCATTCGCGCGGCTTCCGTCGCCGAAAGCGTCCAGCTGCGCCAAAACGTAATCGGCATTTTGTGTGGCCAGCGATGGAGCGCCCGGCTTATAGCCTACTGGGCCATGGCACGCCTGGCAGGGCGGAATCCCGCGACTGCCTTCCCCAAATGCAACCAGGCGGGATGCTATCGGACTATGGCTCGCTTGCGCGTTCGGTTCAGGAAACACACGGTTATCCTGCGGGTCGGCGTATACCGGCAGCTCCGCGTAATAGGCGGCTACATCGGCTAAATCGCGCTGGGACAGCGATTGCGCAATCGGTTCCATAACTGGTGAGGACCGTTTGCCATCGCGAAAATCCTCCAGTTGCTTCCAGACTGCCAGCTTGTCGAGGCCCGCAAGATTTGGCGTCGAACCCACGGGGCTGAATCCCTCTGCACCATGGCAGTGTTCGCACCGTTTCGCCAGCAACAAGCCGCGAAATGCCTTACCGCTCGAAGCCTGGGCGATGGTTTCCGGTGTCCAAGCCACGTTAGAAGGAACTCGATGGGAGGAACCGGCGTTTACGCGATTCAACAACGAAGTACCGGCGATTACTGCAAGCAAAACAACGGTCGTCGTGGCGATTGCCATCCCCGGTTGCCATGAACAACTTCGAAGAGAGTCAAGCGGATCATCTTTATGAAAATCCCGCACCTGATTATCGCGCCACACAGCCGCCTCTTTTAACCGAATCCAGAGCCTGGAATTGCTCGCGGGGCACGACCTTCAACTCCGATCGCATTTCGAAGTGGCCCGCCCCGCAAAATTCCGCACACGCAGCGGTGTATTCGCCTGGATTGGCAAATTGAAGTTGCGCCTCAGTGATCGTTCCCGGCAGCGCTTTCACCGCATAGTGTGTGCCGATGAGGGCGAACGTGTGTGCTGCATCTGCGCTGGTGATGCGAAGGTGTACCGGCACGCCCGCCGGAACCAGCACACAATGGGGAACGAACAAATACTGCTGCGCGATCATGCGCACCGTCACGGAACCATCGGGATCGATCTCTGTTCCAAGATTGTTTTCGACAAATTCGCCACTCAAGTGGAGCTCCGCCGGATCGACCCGGTTTGGGCCTCGCAGCCAGCGCATGAGGGGTTGGTCAATCTGATAGTAGCGTGTAGCCGGAATCACGCAAAGGATCAGCACCGTGAAAACAATCATCCTTGCTTTCCGCCAGCTCACGGCGCGCCCCCGAACCCTTTCGCTTGCCCTCAACTTCCCGTCAATTCTTTTCCAATTCCTTCAACACCGCGCTGCACCGCTCGCAAACGCTGGGATAATTCTTGTCTTCGCCGACGTGCGTCGAATAATTCCAGCAGCGCTCGCACTTGAGCCCATCAGCTTTCTTGATCTCGACGTGCACGCTGCCTGTGCCATTGCCTGAACTCTGGGCGAGTGCCACCGCCGAAACAATAAACAGATAACGCAACTGTGCTTCATTGCGTTTCAGAACGGAATAAACTGGATCAGCCGCGGTGAGCATCACCTGGGCTTCGAGCCCGGTCCCGATCATCTTGCCGTTGCGCGCTTCTTCCAGGGCCTTGAGAACTTCGTCGCGAACCGAGCGTAAAGTCTGCCATTCCTTGGACTCCGCTTCGTTTGTGTCGGCGATATTTGGGCCAAGGATATCCGCTGCAACCGGGAACTGCGCCAAGTGCACGCTTTCCACGCGCCCAGAAACTCCGGGCATGTAAGTCCACACTTCCTCCGCAGTAAAGCTCATGATGGGGGCAAGCAGTCGCACCAGCGACTCACCAATCTTCCATATGGCTGTCTGCGCGCTGCGCCGGGACTGGGACCCGGGCGCGGAAATATATAAACGATCTTTGAGCACATCGAAATAAAAGGCGCTCAAATCGACGATGCAGAAATTGTTCACGCGCTGGTAAATTTTGTGAAGAGCAAATTCGTCGTACCAGCGGCGCACGTCGGCGGCAAACTCAGCCGTTTGCCGCAGCATATACCGATCGATAGTTTCCATCTTCTCGAACGGCACCGAGTCTTTATCCGGATCGAATCCATCCAGATTTCCCAGCACGTAACGAAATGTGTTCCGGATCTTCCGGTAGTTCTCGGCCACGCGCTGCATCAGCGCTTCCGAGCCAACCACATCCTCGCGGAAATCGACTGACGCCACCCACATGCGCACGATCTCTCCGCCCAGCCGATTCGCAATATCGACGGGATCGACATCGTTCCCGCGCGACTTCGACATGGCCTGGCCTTTTTCGTCGAGCGTCCATCCAGGCGTGACCACGCCTTTGTACGGCGGAGTCCCATGCGTACCCATCGCACACAGCAGGGAAGACTGAAACCAACCCCGGTACTGGTCTCCGCCCTCCAGATAAAGATCGGACGGCCAGGGATACTTCTCCTCATTTTGCTGGTCGGCGATCAAAGCGAGATAGCTGGCACCCGATTCCAGCCATACATCGAAGATGTCGGTTTCCTTTTCGAATGTTGTTCCCCCGCAGTGCGGGCATTTTGTTCCCGCAGCGAGAAGGGACAATGGTTCGTCGGTAAACCATGCATCTGCTCCGGCCCGGGCAAACAGTTCAACTACTTTCCTATTGATTGTTTTGTCGTTCAGCGGCTTGCCGCAGCTCTCGCACAGAAAAACCGCGATGGGCACGCCCCACACCCGCTGCCGCGAGATGCACCAATCAGGCCGGGTGGCAATCATGTTCGACAAGCGTTCTTCGCC
>JASICF010000102.1 GCA_030044775.1 Candidatus Sulfotelmatobacter sp.
ACAATCCTGCGAACAAAAGTGACGTCTTCACCTGGGCGCTAGCTACCGGCATGGCATAGCGAATGGCCTTGAGCTGCGTGCCGACGATGCGCAACGGCGGCTTACCATCCCGCGATTCGATCCTCGCGCCCATCGCGGTAAGTGGTGCGATGATGCGCTGCATGGGACGGCGCGAGAGCGATTCGTCGCCTGCCAATTCGGTGGTGAAGTTCTGCGCGGCAGCAATGCCGCTCAGCATGCGAATGGTGGAACCAGAGTTGCCGCAATCGAGCGGATCGTCGGACGCGGTCAATGCGGGTCCGCTTCCGTGCACTTCGATGATATTGCCGGCGTCGGCATCATTCTTGCGCTCCCATTGCACACCCAGCGAGCGCAGGCAACCCAGCGTGCTGGCGCAGTCGGCGCCGGTTGAATAGTTCTCGAGTCGCGAAGGGCCGTCGGCGAGAGCGGCCAGCATCGCGTAACGGTGAGAGATGGATTTGTCTCCCGGCAGGGTGATGCTGCCGCGCACATTACGCGCGGGACGAAGGATTACCTGGCGGTCAGTTGGCATGGTGAGCTTGTCGGAGATTCAAATGTCAATGGACGGAGAGGATCGACGATGTACTGTTCTCCACCGGCAATCAACAATCATTTACGCGAGGGCCCGAGCTTCGGAGCGGGCATCGCGCAGAACCTCGGCTGGAATTTCCTTTAGCCGTAGCCCAAACTCAAACATTGGTGTCGCCGTGCCGCGGCCCCAGCGCGCAACGTCCCAATGCGCGCGAATGAACTTGACGTTCGGATGCCCGTTCAGATCAAGCAGCAAAGGATATTGGCCGGCATAAAATTGCTGAGAAAAGGTGACGACCGGTTTGGGTTCCCAGGTTGCGCCGTCGGCTGAACCGGCGATGCTGATTTCGAGCGATTCCTGCTCGATGATTCGTGTAATGTCGAGAGTCAGCAGAAAGCTGCGCTGACCGGCTCCGCTGACGTCGACGGCAGCGCTATCACCCTTGGCGGTAACTACGGTTTTCTCAGCTACCAATGCGGTGTCGATCATGACGAGAAAAGTTTAACACGCGATACGGCGGCCGATTTATAAGCTCGAATCGAGGAATTGTCGCAGCAGCTTCGTGACTTCTTCGGGCTGCTCCCAGGGCGAATAATGCCCTGCCTTCGGAATTACACGTAACTGACTCCCGGAAATTTGCTGATGCATCACTTCGGCTTCGTTCACGCCGGTCAGGATATCTTCGTCTCCCGTTATGATTAGAGTCCGAACGTTGACGGTCTTCAAGGTATCGATTGAATCGGGACGCTCCGCCATTCCACGCTGCACCTGCGCAACATCTTCGGGAGACATTTTGCGGAGCATGCGGAGCGCTCCATCCACCAGATCTGGGCGAGTCTCGCGCGTGGTCTTTCCCAGAAGGCGCGGAATCATGCTCTGAAAAAACGTTTCCGTTCCGCGTTCGAGCACATCGTTCGCGGCCTGCAAGCGACCAGATCTGGCTTCGGGTGAATCGGCGCCGGCCTTGGTGTTCATAAGACCGAGAGCGGCGGCTCGTCCGCGATAACGACGCCAGAATTCGAACAACGCGTATCCGCCAATGGAAACTCCGATGAGAGGAGCGCGGCCAACGTCGGCGTCATCCATCACGCGGGCGATATCGGCGGCGTGCTTTTCCATGGTCGCCGGGCCGTCACCAACTTCGGAATCGCCGTGGCCGCGCAGATCGGGAAGAATGAATCGGTAGCGCGAAGCCAAAGCTTCGGCGACGGGCAGCCAGAGTTCATGATTGGCGGGGAACGGATGCAGAAGAAGAACCGGAGGCCCTTCACCGGTCGCGCGGTAAGAAATCTGAGCGTCGCCGTTTTTAACAGTGTGCGAGGAAGTGGAAGGCATGAGGCGTGCGCCGATTTTCGATTCGCGATTGCCGATTTACAGATCGCAAATGTTGGATAGCCAGCCGGGAACAATTTTATCGCAGCGAGATGAGGAAGCGCCCTTTAGGCCACGAAGCGCAAACTCAAGGTCCCTCGACTACGCAGCGCTGCCTGCGAAGCAGGCAGTGTCGCTTCGCTCGGGATGACAATGTAACACGCGTCCTACGGGTTGGTCGCGCGCTGTGCTGCAGCAGGAGCAGTCAGCAGAAGCGGCTCTTCTGGAATCACGATCCAGGCAATCGGGTACGACAGAAGGCCGATTCCGGTCATGAACGAAACGATCAGCCAGGTCAGACGGACCACCGTCACGTCGATATCGAAATATTCGGCGAAACCGAGGCAGACGCCGGCGATTTTGCGTCCGTTGCGCGGCCTGACCAAGCGCTTTCGCGCGATAGATGCCCCGACGCGTGTGCCGCAATACGCGCAAATATTGGCGTCATCCTGAATTACCTTGCCGCAATAGTTGCAGTACATGATTGCCTCCCGACAGCCAGTCTCTACAAGACAATACGCAATTGTATGCCAGAAAGTTCCGGGAGATGGCGGCGCCGCAGCCTCAGGCAAAAAGCTGGCGTGAATGACCGCCTTGCCACAAATGCATAGATCCTTCGCTTCGCTCAGGATGACAAACGAAGAGCGACTGCAATTTGCAACACTTATTCCCGATAGGCTTGCTTGATGAGCTTGCGCGCCTGGTCGGCGGGAGGACTGCTGGCGTTCTCCGCCAGCACGGTCTGGTATTTTTTCATTGCCAGATCGCGCTTCTGCAGCAGATCGTACATTTCGCCGGCGGCGAGATTTGATTTCTGCAGGGTCTCGGGATCGGGATCGGAAACTTCGCTCACCAACTCATACGCCGATGCGGCTGCCGCGTAATCCTTCTGGCTGCGCAATAATTCGCCCAACCCGAAGGCGGCTAGTTCGTAATGAAGCCGGCCGAATTTGCCATCCCGGCCGTCTTGCCAGACCTTGCGATACATAACTGCGGCCTCGGAAGTATGCCCGGCAGCACGCAGCAGATTGGCTTCCTCCAGTGGAAAGAGATAACACCTTGGATAATCCACCGCGAGTTCGTGCATAAGCGCGCGCGATTCGTCATAGCGGTGCTCGCGGCGCAGAAAAAGACCCAGCACAACTTGCGCATCGACGCTGTTTTCAGTTTTGCCATCGGCTACCTGGCGTAGATATTCCAGGCCTTTTTCCTTTGTGCCGCTTAAGCCGACCAGAGCCACGGCCGCTTTCACGCTCCAGGGAAGGCTACCCATCACATAGTAGTGCGTGCCGACGACCAGCTTGGCATCCACATAATTAGGATCGAGCTGGAGGACGCGCTCGTGGTCGCGCCGCGCACCGACCGCGTTCCGCAGCGCGGAAAACCACGCCCGCTCGACCAGCGCGGTATACATGGCGAATTGGCCGCGGGTTACGCCGCGCGCATAAAGCGCGTTCACATCGTTTGGATTCGCTTTGAGCTCCTGCTCTTCGAGGGCCTCCGCGCGTGCAACCAACTGCTTGATCTGCTCTTTGACCTGTGGATCTGCGGGCCGGTGCGCATCCCCAATGAAACTATCATTGGCGTACTCGCCGGATCTCATCGCGCCCATGCGGTAGAGCTCGCGCAAAAGCACCGCCATAAGAACGTGATTGACCGCTTTAGGATCGTTCGGATGCCGCTCAAGCACTTTCTCGAACTCAGCGACCGCGCGATCATAATCCATGTTGTAGAAGTGGTCGAAAGCGACGGGCACGAGGGGATCGTGCTTGAGAGAATCTGCACCGGCGGGGTCGGACGGACCTGGGTTGGTCTGCGCAGCCGAATGGGCTAGCAGCAGGCAGAAGATCACCGGCACGGTGAGCCAAGATCGGAGGACAGAGTTTCCCGAAGGTTTCTGGCGGAAAGGCATCCCTAGCTCAAGGAGTCTTGAATTTCAGTTTAACTTAACTTTTGGAAGCACGAGGCGAACCAAAGCCGTTAGACCGTAAGACACACGACTCGCCGAAGCCAGGTTCCGGAAAGCCTGCGATCTTCGTGATTCCCAGGAAAAAAACCGGAGTAACCGGGGCATCTTTACGCTACGGTTCGCGTAATATTTGCGCGAGTGCCGGTCAAGTCGAGCCGTGAGAAATCGCAACCGTTTGAATCAAAACGAAGTTCAACGGCGCCGAGTTTGGCTTGCAGGTTGCCATGCTACCGGTGGCGCCCCTCCCCCAAAATCTATCCTATGGCTGAATTTGTTCACGACGCCCAGCAAGAGTTCTGGCAGTCGCCTGTCCTGCCCTCCCCTGAGGCCAACCGCCCGACTGGGGTACAGAGCATAGCGGAAGCCTGCGCCGGATGCGGCACCGAGTACCTGATCGCCGCCCGGTATTGTCACACCTGCGGCCAACCGCGCCCGAGCACCGAACTGAATACGGAATCTCGAGCCCTTGGCGAGCTATGGGCCTGGTTACAGGCGCGGCTCCGGCCCTGGCTGGATATTTCTTACTATTTGCGCACTTCTCTACCTCCCTGGCTGCAATATCTCCACTTTCACGAGATCAGGCGCTGGGTAGGTCTTCCGACCGCGTCCCTGATCGCGTTTTTCATCGGTCTCGGGTGCGTGGCAGGAGCGCTCTGTGTCAGCTTCTTCTACAGGGCGTCCAACCTTGCCGAATTTCAGGCGATCCAGTTGTGGCGGTTGGAGTGGTTACTAGCCGCCACCGCTTCGTTTGTGGCTGGCATTCTTCTGAAAACTCCGTCCGGCGAACACAGCGATCACGAATAGACAACGGAGCTGCGGCAGGCCTGTTGACATTGCAGAAACCTGCATAGTCGATTGGACGCAGTGCCCAGGCTTAGCTTCCAACGCCGCCCGCGCGGCGTTGCTCATTCATGCGGTAGAGATGGTGAACCGGACCCGTGCCGTGCCCTAAAGGATGTCCGGCGGCGATGGCTGCGGTGACAAAGGTCTTTGCCAGCAACGTAGCCTCGGCTAAACCCCGGTCCATTGCCAGATGGCAGGCGATGGCGGTTGCGAAGGCGCATCCGGTGCCGTGGGTCGAATTTGACTTTTGCCGCTCTGCTTTGAAAACTTCCTCTTCAAGGCCAGCCTTGCTGCGAAAAGTGAGAAGGTCGATGGCCTTTTCCAAGTGCCCACCCGTAATTACCACCGCCTGCGACCCCATTTCGTGAAGCCTGGCAGCGGCGGCTCTCATTTCCTCGAGATCGGAGACTTTTCGGCCGGTCAACGCTGCCGCTTCGTCCACATTGGGAGTAATTACGTCCACCAGGGGGACGAGCTTTTCGATCAATAACTTCGCTCCGGATGCGTCCAGCAAATCTGCCCCGGAAGATGACTTCAGGATGGGGTCCAGCACGACGTTTGGCAACTTTGCCTTGCCCGACCGCTTGCCGAGAAACTCGGCAACGGCCTTAACAACCTTTGCCGTACCGAGCATCCCGACATGCACGGCGGCGACTGGCAGATCCTTGGCTAGCTCTTCGAGCGTCTCGGTGACCAACCCCGGATCGACCGCCTCGACCCGGCGAACCCCGGTGGTTGACTGGACCGTCATCGCCGTGATGCAAGCCACTCCATAGCAACCATGGGCAGCGATGGTCTTGATATCTGCCGTAACGCCGGCGCCCGACGATGGATCGAAGCCGGCGATGGTGAGAATAACCGCTGGTTTGTCGCTCATATCTCGCGTTGCCAAGACAAAGGCACAGCGGCAAAATGCGCTGGGTCAAAGAAGTTGATGCTGAACCAAGCCTTGCCGGAGTATGTCAAAAAAAATGTGCTCCTCGCCTAGCAACCTTTTACCTAAAAGACGAGCAATAAACAACTTAGAGGCAATTCGCCGCAAGTTGCTGAATTCATTGGAGATGAAAAATTCCCGTCGTATGCGGATCACTCGGTATTTACCTATTTATAAACACATAAACAGTCTGTTTTCAGTGAGATGATTAGTATTACCTATAATTAACAATAAGTTACGTAAGATATCGATTACTATCCGATCACCATAGGCCACTCACTTTCGGGTTGACAACACCGACTGGGCTCCCTACCATTTATAGATCGTTAACGACGAACCTAGCGCCAGGGGAACTTTTGAGATGCGAGGAGAACTGAATGCAAAGACGTATGGCTCATGGACTGATGGTCGCTGCGGTGATCGTCGGCCTGGGAGCGGCTCAGGGCCCGAACAGCTCGGAGGCAAGTTCAACCCCCAATATTCCTACGAAAACGCCCGAAAACCGCAAGCAGGCTACTAAGAAAGTCCCCTATCAAGTTGGAACAGCATCCTGGTACGGAGAGTACTTTGAGGGCAAGCCGACGGCGAGTGGCGAGAATTACGACATGTTCGACCTGACTGCGGCTCATCCTACGTTGCCGTTGGGGACCTACGTGCGCGTTACCAATCTGCACAACGGCAGGGCCGTGGTGGTAAAGGTAAACGACCGTGGTCCGATTGTCCCTGGACGGATCATAGACTTGTCCTACGGAGCGGCCCGGGTTCTGAAGTTCGAACATCGCGGGTTGCAAAGGGTCCGGTTGGACCTGGTCAAACCAAAGGCGGGGCAGCAGAGCTACGAGACCGTGGCTTTCAACCACCCACTAGCAGATCTGCCCTAAACGTTCTACACTGCCCGGGATGATGGCCGCTCTGCCCAACCACATCCCGTCCATTTCCGGTACCTCCCTTCGGAAAAACGATCCGCGTTCGCGGCTGATTGTAGCCCTCGATGTCTCTTCGGCAGTCGCTGCGCAGAAAATTGTGGCGGCGCTCGGAGACTCAGCCCTCACTTACAAAGTCGGAATGCAGCTTTATACGGCCGAGGGACCGCAAGTGGTGCGGGATCTCGTAGCCTCGGGACGGCGGGTATTTCTCGATCTTAAGTATCACGATATCCCAAACACGGTGGGCGCAGCTGTGCAAGAAGCTGCGCGGCTGGGCGTGAGTATGTTGACCGTTCACGCGGGCGGTGGCGGAAAGATGCTGCGCGCCGCGGTGGAGGCGGCACGCGCGGTTCATCCTGGGTTGCTGGTGCTCGGTGTAACGGTGCTGACCAGCCTGGATGAACATGATCTCGAAAAGGTGGGTTTTCGCGGAACAGTGAGAGATGAAGTGCTGCGCCTGTCGGCCCTTGCGCTGGCGAACGGATGCCGGGGCATTGTCACCTCGGCGCACGAGGCCTCGACGCTGCGCAGCGAACTGGGCGACGATTTTGCCATCGTCACCCCCGGGGTTCGTCCCGCCGGGAGCGGCCATGCCGATCAGGTTCGCGTGGTCACGCCTGCCGAGGCCATCGCCGCGGGCGCGAGCCACATTGTCGTCGGACGCCCAATCACGGAAGCGGCCGATCCGGCCGCCGAAGCACGAGCGATCCTTGGGCAGATTGGCGGGTAGAGTTCGCGCCTAAAATCTACACCCTCGCTCAGATATCCGCCACGCTTCCGAACTCGTTTGAGCGTTCTCCTGCTTAATGCCGATATTGACCATTTATTTAGACTATGGTCTAACTCGGTTATGAAGGAAGTCGCGATCTCCGAGTTCAAGGCAAAATGCCTCTCCATTCTCGATGAGGTGCAAAAAACGAAAAAGCCCGTTCGGGTGACCCGCTTTGGCAAACCGGTTGCCGAAGTTATCCCTGCCTCCACGAATCCTCGCGCCGATTGGATCGGTTCAATGAGGGGAACATTTGAGATTTTGGGCGATATTGTCTCGCCAGCCAGCGACGAGCAAGACTGGGAGGTTCTTAGGGATTGAACCTTCTGCTCGACACGCATATCTGGCTGTGGAGCCTGGAGGACAACAAGCGCCTCGGAAAAAGGGTATTGGCGGAGTTGCGAAACCCAGAAAATCGCGTATGGATCTCCCCGATCAGCATTTGGGAAGTGCTCTTGCTTCACGCTAGAGGACGAATTCATCTCTCGGCAGATCCCGGGACCTGGATCGCCCGCGCTACAGCTCCGATGTCGGAGGCGCCCCTGACGCACGAGATCGCATTCGCGGCGCAAAATCTGCCCTGGGACCACCAAGACCCTGCCGACAGATTTCTCGCCGCGACTGCCCAGGTATTGCGGCTGACTCTTATAACTGCGGATGCGAACTTGTTGGGGCTTGGAAACATTTCCAGCCTCGCGAACCGCTGATACTGTGGACGCGCCTTCCCCGCTCGCGCTCGATCCCTCGAGTTCGTCAACTGGCCCGCAACGTCTGGCCAACTGATGGTTGCGACAGAAACAAATAACGCAAGACGCATCTCTTTTCTTATCGCTCGCGCATCATAACTCTGCGGAGAGATCAGCGCGCAAATAAGCGGACGCTGGACCGGCCGGAGGCTGGCCGCAGCAATTCCCAAAATGTTTTTTGGCTCACGATTCCTTGTGTGAATCCAGGTTTTGCACATTTTCTCCGGGTGTACAATCGGCTTAGATAGCACTGGTCAGCGCGCTTCGTTCGCCAGCTCGAGGTGCTCATGAATGTCCACATCAGTTATCGGATTCCTAAAACTCCTGCTTTAGAAAAGGAAATTCAACATCACATCGATAAGCTGCGCAAATGGCTGCAGGTGTTCCGGCCGGAACTGGTTCACCTGAAAGGCATGGTGGAAGAGGTCTCGGGACGCGAGGGCACGAGCGTTTCCTTGAATCTGCGACTTCCTTCCGGACAGATGGCGGCCCAGGCGAAAGCGCCGACCGCGCAGGGAGGGGTAAAGACCGCTTTCGACGAAATGCTGCAGCAGATCAAGAAACACAAAGACCTTTTACGCTCTGCGCACA
>JASICF010000103.1 GCA_030044775.1 Candidatus Sulfotelmatobacter sp.
TGCGCTCCGGCAAAAATCCGCGAAGCGGTCCGCAACTTCAAAGCGGTGGAGCACCGCCTGGAATTTGTGGCGACTATTGGCGGCGTGGATTATTACAACGACTCGAAAGCGACGAACGTGGATGCGACAATCAAAGCATTGGAGTCGTTTCCTGCGAACATCCACCTCATCCTCGGCGGCAAGGATAAAGGCAGCGACTACACCGTACTCAATGATTTGCTCCGAAAACGCGTAAAACGCGTGTACACCATCGGGGCGGCGGCGGCGAAGATCGAGTCACAAATCGTTTCGCCGAAGTCGGGCGGACCGGAAGTCATCCATGCCGAAACGCTGGAGAATGCGGTCCGCAAGGCGAGCGCGGCGGCAGAACCGGGAGATGTAGTGTTGTTGGCTCCGGCATGCGCTAGCTTCGATCAATTCAAGAGCTATGAACACCGGGGAACAGTATTTAAGGAGATTGTCAGGGGGCTTGCTCAAGCGTTGCCCGCAAGCCAGAGATGATGGAAGCGCACGGCTGGCTGTCGCCTTGCAACCGAATGATTCTGCCGTACCAAGACAATCAACAATCAGCAATCAACAGGCAAAATTCCACCGCTCGACCGTGGTGAAATAAAGCTCCCATGGCGAAGCGAGTAAGTGTCGACCGCTGGCTATTCACCGTGACCATGCTCCTGGTATTTCTCGGGCTGGTCATGGTCTTCTCCGCCTCTGCCGTGATGGCGCGCGAGCGCTTTGGCTCGGCCTATGCCTTTCTTTTGAAGCAATTGATCTGGGCGGGAGCAGGACTGGTCGCGATGGTGGTGACGATGCGTGTCGACTACCGTCGTTATAAGCATCCCGCTGTTGTATTTTCATTTCTTGGCATCACCACCCTGCTGCTGATTTCTGTTTTTTTTGTCGACCGTTCCCATAACACCCATCGCTGGATTCACGCCGGCGGCTTTTCGTTTCAGCCTTCGGAGCTGGCGAAGCCGGTGTTGATCCTGTTCCTGGCATACTTTCTCGAGCCGCGCGCCAAGTCGATGGGGGACGTGCGCAGTACGCTCATGCCGGCCGCGATTCCGATCGTTGCGCTGCTCGGACTGATCGTCTTGCAGCCCGATCTAGGGACAGCGATCGCCTGTGCGGGCATTGTGGCATGCATCTTCTACGCGGCCGGAATGCGGATGCGGTATTTCGGATACGCATTTGGTGCCGCGCTCGTGCCGCTTTACTTCTTGATCTTTCACGTGAGTTGGCGCCGCGATCGTTTGTTGGCTTTTATCAATCCCTATGCCGACCGGCAACGGGCCGGGTTCCACATCATTCAGTCACTGATTGCTGTTGGCACCGGTGGAATGACAGGCGTAGGCCTGATGGAAGGCAAGCAGAAATTGTTCTACTTGCCCGAACCGCATACGGATTTTATTTTCGCGGTGACCGCGGAAGAACTCGGGCTTCTGGGCGCGATGTTCGTGGTGACGCTGTTTGCAATTTTCCTCTGGCGTGGGATGCGAACTTCATGGCGAACGGAAGATCTGTTCGGACGATATTTGGCGGTTGGAATTACCAGCATGGTCGTGCTGCAGGCGTTCATCAACATCAGCGTAGTGCTGGGCATGATGCCGACCAAAGGCATCCCTCTGCCGCTGGTTTCTTACGGTGGGTCTTCGCTGTTTGTAACGTTGGCGTGCATCGGCGTGCTGCTGAATATCACGAAGCAGGCAGAGTGAGGACAATTAAGCGATCGGGCGATTGCGTCATTGTGTGATTGATTCAATCGCCCGATCACTCAATTACTCAATCTCTCAATCATTTATAGTCACCTCATGCGAGCCATTCTGGCAGGCGGCGGGACCGGCGGACACGTTATTCCTGCTCTGGCCATCGCGAAAGAACTCAAGACACAGTACGCGGCGGAAGTGCTTTTCATCGGCACTGCGCGTGGGATCGAGAATCGGCTGGTGCCGGCTGCCGGCTATCCTCTACAGCTTGTGCGCGTGGGTGCCCTTAAGAATGTGAGCTTGGCTACACGCGCGCGAACCGCGTTTGACCTTCCGCGCGCCGTGTGGCAGGCGGCGGGCATGTTAAACGAATTCTCGCCCGATGTTGTCATCGGAGTCGGTGGATATGCCTCCGGGCCGACGATGTTGTCGGCCGTCATCAAACACATCCCGACACTCGCATTCGAACCCAACGTAGTGCCGGGATTTGCCAATCGCATGGTCGCGCGGTTTGTCGACGCCGCGGCTGTGCACTTCCAGGAGACCGCGAAATATTTTCGGCACGCCAAAGTCACTGGCGTGCCCGTGCGGCATGCTTTTTTCGAAATTCCAGACAAACGCGGAGGACAGCCGACGTTGTTGGTGTTCGGAGGAAGCCAGGGAGCGCACGCGATCAATGAGGCGATGATTCGCTGTTTGCCGGTGTTGCGGCGGCAGGCGCCGGGAATCCACATCATTCATCAGACCGGAGAGCGTGACTATAATGACGCGCTGGCGGCATATAACTCCTTTACGGCTTCGGGCGATGAATCGGCGGAGGTTTTCAGGTTCATCGAAGACATGCCAGCGGCCTTCGCGCGCTGCGACCTTATAGTTTGCCGCTCAGGAGCGAGCACTGTGGCGGAGATCACAGCAGCGGGGAAGCCCGCCATCTTTGTGCCGTTTCCCCGGGCAGCCGATGACCATCAGCGGGTGAACGCCGAGGCTCTGGATCGAGCGGGTGCGGCAGTGGTAGTTGAGGAATCGAAGCTTGAAGGAGTCTGGTTGGCGGAGACAATTTCAGCGCTACTCGGTGACGCGGCCCGCTTGGCGCGGATGAGCCACGCCGCTCGCAGTCTGGCCCATCCCGACGCGGCGCGAGATATCGCCGCGCTGGCCGCAAAAATAGCCGGAATCGACGAGGTGTCACATTCGAGCGCGGGTGCGCCATAAGCTTTGTCGCAACTCGAGGAGCCAACTTACGCGATGCAGTCTTGGAAAAAATATCTCGGACGAGCAGCCGGCGCGTTGCTGATCTTCGTGGTTGTGCTTTATTGTGGCGACTGGACCGTGCTGCGCATTCGCATTGCGCGGGGAACTGCATTCAGTTCGGTCGAGGTCGACCAGTTTCTCGCGACTCCGCTCAAGGGCAATAAAGCAGAATACGATTTTCTGGGAAGTTTTCAGCAGCCTTGCGCTCGTTCGATCTTCCCCCATGCGGGAAAGCCTCCGTGCTGGTGGGTGAAACGGCACAGCTCCGTGTGGGAATGAGAAAGAGGAGCTAGCCTTCAAAAGCGGGTCGAAGACGGCGGCCATCAAATGTTTGCCAAAATTCAGCACGTTCATTTCGTCGGGATCGGGGGCATCGGCATGAGTGGTATCGCCGAGGTGCTGCTAAATCTCGGCTACAAAGTTTCAGGGTCCGATCTGAAGAGTTCTCCCGTGACGCAGCAGTTGTCCGGTCTCGGTGCAACCGTTTTCGAAGGCCATCGCGCCGAAAATATCGGCGGAGCGGAAGTTGTGGTCACGAGTTCCGCCATCGCGAAGGAAAATCCCGAAGTCCTCGAAGCTCACAAGCTCCACATTCCCGTGATTCAGCGGGCGGAGATGCTCGCCGAGCTGATGCGCCTGAAGTATGGCATCGCGATCGCGGGAATGCATGGAAAAACTACCACCACCTCAATGGTTGC
Source organism: Candidatus Sulfotelmatobacter sp. (assembly GCA_030044775.1). Classification (GTDB taxonomy): domain Bacteria; phylum Acidobacteriota; class Terriglobia; order Terriglobales; family Acidobacteriaceae; genus Sulfotelmatobacter. The sequence goes on from JASICF010000103.1 coordinate 3,653, forward strand.
CGCAGTTCTGGCCGCCGGCGGACTTGATCCCACTGTGGTAGTGGGCGGTCGCGTGGGCGCGATGGGGTCCAACGCGCGCCTCGGCAAATCGCAATATCTGGTCGCCGAAGCCGATGAAAGCGATCGGTCGTTTCTGAAGCTGTCACCCATTCTGTCAGTGGTCACAAACATCGACCGCGAGCACATGGACTGCTACCGCAACATGCGCGACGTGAAAAAGACATTCCTCGAGTTCATGGATCGCGTGCCCTTTTACGGAATGATTGTGGCCTGCAACGACGATTTGTTACTCCGCCGGTTGCTGCTCGATGTGCGGCGGAGAACCGTGACCTATGGCACGAAGCGCGGATCGGATTTCTGGATCAAGTTGGAAAAGAAGTCGTCCCTGGACGATTCCGGCCGGGACCATCAGCCCTTGAGTCGTTTTCGCGTCAGCTATCAGAAGAAGGATTTGGGCGAGTTCACGCTTCACGTACCAGGAATCCATAACGTGTTGAACGCGACGGCCGCAATTGCGGTCGGCGTGGGACTCGATATTCAAGTCGAGGCGATCCAGGCAGCGCTTGACCAATTCCGCGGAGTCGATCGGCGGTTTCAGTTGCGCGGCCGCGTGGCGGGCGTAAGCGTAATCGATGATTACGGGCATCATCCCACTGAGATTAAGGCAACCTTGGCGGCAGCACGGCAGTGCGGTTTTCGCAGGATTCATGTGATCTTCCAGCCGCACCGCTATACCCGTACGCGCGATCTGATGGAAGAATTTACAACTGCGTTCGGGGACGCAGATTCATTGCTCGTGCTCGATATTTACGCCGCTAGCGAGAAGCCAATCGCGGGGGTCAGCGGGGAAGGCCTGGCGCAAAGCATTCGAGAAAAGTCGGGGCAGGACGTGAATTACGTCTCCACGTTCGCGGACGCAGCCGCGTCAGCTGTGAAGGCCGCGCAGGCAAGCGACATGATTTTGACGCTCGGGGCCGGCAGCGTCTCACAGTTGGGGCCGATGATTGTGGAGAAACTGAAAGAGCGGGCTGTGGCGGCAGGTTCCTGAGGAATTCCGTTGCGGCCGTGCACACCGGCCTGAACCTGGCGGTCGATTTGTGCCGCACGTCGCAGGAACTCTCCTTGCGTATCTTTTCTTGCTAACCGAACAAAACACCCTTCGTCTATTGATGCATAAGGGGTTGAAACCATGAAATCGAACTCGACACAAGCCTGGGGATGGTTAACGGCCGGTGTGCTGGCGCTGGGATTGAACGGCATTTACCAGGATGGTGGCGCAGCGTGGGTGCATCGCTACGCGAACCAGATCGCATCCCGCATTGAAGCCCACACCGGTTCGGTGCTGGCGTTGGCGACGGGGCGCGCAGAATGGTTTCTGGCAAAGGCGGAGATGACAGAGGCACGAAGCGAGTCGTCCTCATGCCACATGCGAAGTGCAGTGGCTCGTGCGCAGAATAAAATGGCGGATGCGAAGACGCGCATTGCGGAGTTTGAAACCATGTCAGCCCGGCGAGAAGTGGAAATGGCACGCATGGAAGCCAACCAGGCAAGGATGGAAGCGCGCCTGGAGCGGGTGCGCATGGAGCCTGTAAGGTTCGAGCAGATGAGAGTGCTTTGCCCACCGTTACAGGTACGACTTTCACGCGTTGATATCCCGAAAATCGAGATTCCGAAGATCGAGATTCCGAAAATCAATGTCGATGCTCCGGGCGTGCAGGTGAATATTTCCGGGCAAGAGACGTTCTAGCCAAGTGCTGCTTGTAGAGTCAGTCATGCCCTTGCCTCGATTCTCATAGACGAGTTTTGAGTCCTGGGTTCCCACTGATGTTCATTCCGATTCCTGTTGTCCAAAACCGGAATATTTTTCTGTCGTTCACCGCGAAATAAAGTTATAGTTTGAAGGCTCAGCGATTCCTAGCGACAACTAGCCTGAAGTGATGGCGCGGAAGCCCGGACCGTCCATCTTGCAGGAAGAGTTGTACCCGCCCCACGCGGAAGACTT
>JASICF010000104.1 GCA_030044775.1 Candidatus Sulfotelmatobacter sp.
CTTTCGATGCGCTATAGGCTCCGACTTTGGGCCCAGGATCCTCAGCTGCGCGGCTGCCGATGGCTATGATGCGCCCGCTCCCGGTTTCGCGCATGTGTGGAATAACCGCCCGGAGAATGTGAAAAGCGCTGTTCAAATTCAGATCGAACATGCGCTGGAAAGTAGCGTCATCGGTGTCGGCAATGCTGCGTCCGCCAAGAAGCCACCGACCATATGGGCGAGCACATCAATTTTCCCGCTGCGAGAGATGACGTCGCTCGCGACCTTCTTGGCCTCATCAAGACTGTTGAGCCACGTTGGCAACGCGATGAAATTAGGGTGACTGAAGTCTGATTGCTTGATGTTAGGAGACAATCCGGCAACGGTAAAACCTGCATCCAGCAGGGCTTTCGTGACGTGCGTTCCCAGGCCACCGTCCGCTCCAGTGACGATCGCAATTTTCTGTGTCATGAGATTCTATCTCCAGTAATCATCTTAAACGCGTGACGCATATCGCGGGGCCTCCGACCTGCCATCTTTTTCTCGCAGCACCCTGCGCCCAAGTTGAGCCGATTAGCCGGCGTGAGCGAAGCGGAGCCCGCAGGCGAAATCCTGAACGAAAGTGAGGGAACCCCGGCAGACCCGGGTTGAGATTATTGGTCGGGGCGATTGGATTTGAACCAACGACCCCCTGCGCCCAAGGCAGGTGCGCTACCAGGCTGCGCTACGCCCCGACTTTGCATCTGATTCCTGAGAGATCAGACTCTAATGAATTAACGACTGCAGTGATTATAAACGACGGAAGGAGCTATAATTTCCTGCGGATATGGCGAGTGTGCGGTATGCATTGGTCGCTTACATCAGAAGCCCGATAACCGCGTTCGTGGAGAACGTGCGGCGGGAACTGCATCCCGCTCTGCCTCATCACGCTGCTCATCTCACTCTTCTGCCGCCGCGACCTCTGCATGGAAGCGAATCCGAGGCGCTGCACATGCTGGCGAGAGTCTGCGGGAGTGTTGAACCCTTCGAATTAACCCTCGGCGAAATGCAGTCGTTTGCCCCAACGACATGGACGGTATACATCGGGGTCGGCCCGGGAGCATCCCGAATGCAGGAACTGCACCGGCAGTTGAATCAGGAAATTTTTGCCTTCGCGGAAGAATGGCCCTACGTCCCTCATCTCACCATTGCAAAGATGCAGACTGAGCAAGAGGCTGCGCATGCCGTTCAGATTGCCCGCCAGTGGTGGCGTGATTATCCGGGCAGCCGCCGCATTCTTCTGGACCGGCTGACGTTTGTCCGTGAAGAAGCTCCGAACTGCTGGATCGATCTGGCGCCAGTTCCGCTCGGCGGAAGCCTCGTCTCGCATTAACATCTTCAACTGAATCAATGGAATCTACCGTAACGTCTCAAGCGTTACTTTCCCATTACGTTACTCATTTCCGGAATTGCATGGCCCTTCGTACATTTCCCTCCCGTGCGTTGCGCAGGCCGGGGGCACACTGTAAACAAAGGATAGGTACAGCTTGAATCCGCGTCCCCGTAAGCCGCTTCGGACGTGGGTTTTCAACCAGGCGGAGGGCATCGCATGCAGATCGGGGTCTACGGTTCGGGTTATCTCGGAACGGTGATTTCGGCTTGTTTGGCAGATTTTGGCACTCCGGTTTCCTGTTGTCATCCCGATCGAACCCGCATGGTCGAAATGGCCCAGGGTAACATTCCTTTCTTTGAGAAGAACTTAAAGGAAGTGATCCGGCGAAATGTGCGCGCGGGGCGGCTCGCGTACTCGACCGACATCGAGTCCTTTGCCCGCAAGACGCAGGTGATTTTTCTGGCGGAAGACGGGGCGGAGAATCTATCGGATACTGCCATGCGCATTGCGCGCCTTGCCGCCAAGCCTCCGATTCTGATCGTAGTGACTCCGGTTGCGGTGGGTACGGCGAGCGCGCTGGAAAAATCGTTCAAAGATAACGGTTTGCTGGGAACCATTGTTTCGCAGCCGATGTTTTTCACCGATGGCTGCGCAGTCGAGGATTTCAACTGGCCGGACCGGCTGATCCTGGGTTCGACTTCCAGTGAAGCGGTGCAGGTGCTCAAGCAGATTTTTCATCCCCTGGTGATGCGCGGCGTGCCGGTGATCGTGACAAATCAGGCGACAGCCGAATTGGTCCGCGAGTCAGCGACCGCATTCGTGGCCACGAAGATTTCCTTTATCAACGAGGTTGCTGCTCTTTGTGAGCGAGTGAATGCGGATGCAGTAAGCCTTGCCTTGGCGCTCGGCCTGGATAAGAAAATCGCTCCGCGCTGCTTGCAGCCCGGAGCTGGGATGGGCGGCGTCTTTGCCGAATCCGACATGGATTCGCTCGCCGAGCTCGCGCAGAAAAACGGATTGCCGCTGAAGGTTCTTAGCGCGGCGCGGGACGTAAATCACACTCTTGCCGATCGCCTGGTCGAGAAGATCGCCATGGCGCTGAACTCGGTCGAGAACAAAGACGTCGGTATTCTCGGGCTGGCATTTAAGCCGAACACGAATTCTGTCGCTGGATCGTCGGCAATTCGGCTTGCCGAGACGCTGGTGGCGAAAGGCGCGCGGGTCAAGGCGTACGACCCGGTCGCGCTTGTCGAAGCCAAGACTCGCCTCAATGGTTCGGTGCGATA
>JASICF010000105.1 GCA_030044775.1 Candidatus Sulfotelmatobacter sp.
GAGCCCGGTGTCGCCCAGCTTGACCAGTTCGAAAATGCTGAAGTGCTTGACTTGCGTAAAGCCATTCGAGAGTTCGGCTTCTTTTGTACGCGCGGTGCGAGCCGCGACAGCGGAACTGGAAAGCGGAATTGCTCCCGCCGTTTTCAGTTCCGGCGGATAAATGAAATTCAGCAGGGCTCCGCTCAGCTCCAACAAGCCGACTTCTGTTTCTCGAACGCGGAAGATTCTGGCCACCGCGGCGCAAATCTCTTCGACCGGAGTTCCCGGCGAATCAAGGCCTGCAAGCTGTTGAAATTCAAGCATCTTGCATAGGATGCTTTAAGGTCCCTTGCCGGGCAAGGTAACTATCGTGCCCATTATTTTTGTGGCGTGGCCGGTAGTAATCCGTTGGCGCAATTTGTAACGATGCGTAAAAGCAAAGTGCACTTTTCAGGCCCCTAGCATCTAAACAACTAAACAAAGAGAATTAGAGACCGGCAACAGAAGAGGAAGTGTACGTTAGGGAGCGCAAGTGGAACGGAGGCTGATGCAATGAAACCCAATCTTTTTAGAAGCAGGTTGTTGTCGTACTTTCTGGTGTGCGCGTTTGCATTTGCGATGAGCCCGGTACTGCCGCAGCTGCACGCACAGGATGATGCAGCGCCTCCGCCGCAAGATCAGGCGCAACCTCCAGATCAGGATCAGGCGCCGCCACCAGACCAGAACCCGGCGTCTGCTCCGGATCAGCCTGCGCCCTCACATCTCACACCGGAACAACTGCAGGAATTGGTCGCGCCCATCGCTCTTTACCCGGACGCGCTGGTAGCGCAGATTCTCGCGGCCTCGGCGTATCCGACACAGATTGTGGAAGCGGAGCGTTTTCTGCAGCAGAATCCGGACCTCAAGGGCAAAGACCTGGGAGACGCAGTCGACAAGCAGGATTGGGATCCGAGCGTGAAGGCATTGTGCCAGTTTCCCACGGTGCTGGCGAACATGGATAAAGATCTCTCGTGGACTTCGGAACTGGGCGATGCCAACGTCAACCAGCAAGCGGACGTTATGAATGCGATTCAGTACATGCGGCGCCAGGCGCAACAGGCCGGAAACCTGAAGAGCACACCGCAGCAGACAGTCAATAATCAGGGAGACGATATTGATATCGAGCCGGCAGATCCTGACGTGGTTTATGTCCCGGTCTATAACCCGGCGTATGTGTATGGATATCCGGTTGGGCTGTGGCCAGGATTCTATCCGTGGTGGGGAGTTGGTGGGCCGTATTTCTCATTTGGCGTTGGCTTTCCGATCGGGCCTTTCTTCGGATTTGGCTGGGGCTGGCCTGCGTGGGGATTCAATTGGTTTCACGGAGGAATCTTTTGGGGCGGCCATCCCTATGCATTTCATAGCCGCGCCTTCTACGACCGCAATGCCTACTTCCATGGAGGCTTCGGGGGTGGCTTTCGCGGCGGGTTCGCGCCCGGTGATCGAGCCTTGCGTGGCTTCAGGGGACCGGCGGGCGGAGGACACCCGGGAGCATTTGGCGGGATCAATCATGGAGGTGAAGCGCGTGGCTTCGCCTCGCGCGGACGTTCCAGCTTCGGCGGTGGGGGATTTCATGGTGGTGGTGGCGGCGGTGGACGCCGCTAGCGCGACCGGTGCAAAGCGGGCCCTGCTTTTAAACATCGATAGGAATTGCAAGGAGAAGGACCATGTACCACGATCGATATAGTTTCGAAGGTTTAGATTCGGGTGTTTTCCGCGCGATCACCGGTGTTGCGATCTTTTCTTTGGTGATGGCCTTCGTTCCGGTTTCTGCCGCGGCCCAGCAAACCGGGCAGGAAACGTTCGCCTCCGCGGGAAAGGCCAGCCGCGCTCTGGTGGCCGCACTTAAAGCCGGTGATGAGCCAACGCTGCTGAAGATCCTCGGCTCGGATGCCAAGGAAATTGTATCTTCCGGCGATCATGTTGAAGACAACGACAACCGGGCCGAGTTTGTGAAGAAGTATGAGCAGATGCACCGTTTGGTAATGGAACCGAACGGCGAAACCACGCTTTATATCGGGGCAGAAAACTGGCCTACTCCGATTCCCCTGGTGCACAAGGGCAATGCCTGGTATTTCGATACGCCCGCGGGCAAGCAGGAAATTCTATATCGCAGAGTGGGCAGGAACGAACTGGCCATCATCCAGGTCTGCCACGAACTGGTTGCCGCGCAAAAGCAATACTATGGACAGCCCCATGACGGCAACTCGGCGCACGTCTATGCGGAGAAACTTATGAGCGATCCGGGCAAGCAAAACGGCCTCTACTGGGAGGTGAGCGCCGGAGAAACCGAGAGTCCGATCGGGCCGCTTGTGGCGGAAGCTTCTGCCATGGGTTACAAGGCCGACCAGAATTCGCAGCCGTTCCACGGTTATTACTTCCGAATCCTCACGGGAGAAAAAGGCTCAGGCGGGACCAAGAGCTATATCCAGGATGGAAAAATGACCGGTGGGTTTGCCTTTCTGGCATATCCCGCGGAATACCGTTCGTCGGGAGTGATGACCTTTATCGTCGATCAGAATGGAGTGGTCTATGAGAAAGATCTTGGCAAGCGGTCGCCGGAAATAGCGAAAACTCTGACGCAATATTCTCGTGACCAGAGCTGGCGCAAGGCCGACTGACTTGGAATTAGCCGGGAATCTTTCACAACCCCGCTATCGCTGCAATTCTCACAGTCGGATAAGACGCTCACATTCGTCAGTGCAGGATGCGTGCGGCGGGAAGCTCTTGAACATACGAACGCCCGGGCATGACCCGGGCGTTCGTAGAGAGTTCTAGACAAGATGACGATCAAGCGCCTGGGCAATGGCTTCCTTGGGGCGATAGCCAACCAGTTGCTCTACCACTTGACCGCCTTTGAAGACCAAAAGGGTCGGAATTCCAGTGACTTTGTAGCGCATGGGAGTGGAGCTGTTGGCGTCCACATCCATTTTGCCGATCTTGATCTTGCCCTGATAGTCCTTGGCCAATTCTTCGACAATCGGAGCGATCGCGCGGCATGGACCGCACCAGGTCGCCCAGAAATCCACCAAAACAGGCTTGTCCGATTTCAACACGTCTGTGTCGAAGTTTGCGTCCGTCACCTCGACGATGCCGTTTCCTGCCATATTCGTTTCTCCTCGTTGTAAACGTCGCGTTTTCGGCGGACGCCCCTATATTTCCCAAACAACGAGTGTCATGCCGGGTTTAGCGATTTATGAATGCAGTCCGGATCGCCGGACCTATTATCGTAACACCGCTATTCGATGCGCGGGGCGAAATGAAGGTCGCAAAAACCCGAATACGGGGGCGGTCTAGCCTAGAAGACAAATTTTAGCGCAGCCTGCATTAGACGGGGCGACGCGGTGCTGACTACCTCCCCGAACGACGAACTGTTGATGTTGCCGTTGACTGCGGCTGGTCCGTAAAACTGGGCATGATTGAATGCGTTGAAACCTTCGAAACGAAACTGAAGGGACTTGGATTCTCTAAGAAGCAGAGTCTTTTGCACCGCGAGATCGTAGTTGTCCAGGCCCGGCCCGAAAAAGAATCGGCGTTTCGCATTTCCCGGCGTGCCCAGGGGCTGCAGGCTGAAAAGCGAGGTATTGAAGTAGGGCCGTTCGTTGCGGGGATTGGAATTCAACTGCAGCGGTCCGGGAGTGTATTGCGGCTCATCGACGCCATAGTTGTTGACTCCGTTGGGCTCGGCTCCAAGCAACGAGTTATCCCCATAATTGAGCAGCGTCACTGGAAAGCCACTGCTGAAGCGAGTAATGCCTGAAATTGTCCAGCCCTTCGTCCAGCCATTGGCAGCGCGGAAAATGCGGGGCAGGGGAAGTTCGTAGGCATAACTTGCCACAAAATCCTGTTGCACATCGAAAGCGGAAAGGGCGCGGCTGAGCGCGGGATTGACCGGGTTTACCTCTTCGCCGAGGTTTGAAGATTGGTCAAGAGATTTGCTGAACGTGTAGCCGGCAAAAAACTGCAAGGCGCCGCCGGTGTGGCGCAGGCCAAGCTCAAGAGCATTGTAGTCGGAATTGCCGATCGTAGACTGATTGGTATCGCTGCCAAAATTCGGGCCAAGCGGCCCGCGGGTTCCATTCACGATTCGGCCGGAAGCGGTGGTGTAGAGGTTGCTTTCGCCAAAAGGGCCGCAGGTGGCCGAGCCCGGCGCTACTTCGCTCGTCTGGCTCAAACCCAGGCAGAGAGCGGGATCGCCCGGATTCGATTCCACCAACACTAAGAGGCGATGAGCTTGGTTGCCCACATAGCTGGCCGTGAGCAAGGTTTTATCGCCAAGCTGGCGCTCGATTGAAAACATGAATTGCTCGGTGTAAGGGATGCGGTTGTGAGTGGAATAAGCCGGGATGCCGCTGATCGGTTCGTATTGCGACCACTCGATGCGGTTGTCCGGGTGGCTGCTCGAAGCGTTTAACGGCGCAAGATTTACGGGAAAATACTGGCCCAGGTTTTTCCCGTTCGAGGCGGTCACAAAAGGATCGGCGAATAACGGAGGAGCTGGACTGCTATAGGTGGTTCCATAGGGTGCGTTGGCCGCGAGCACTCCAATGGTGAGCGCCTCGATTGACGTGTAATACATTCCGAATCCGGCGCGAACACTGGTTTTACCAGGACCGCCTAGAAATTTGCCCAGTAAACCATCCGCTCGTTTCGGGGAATAAGCCAGACCGAGGCGCGGCGCAAACTCGTTGCCCGGAGGAGCGAGAGTGCGTGGTACGCCGGGGTCCGTTGGATAAAGAATTCCGACGGGAGCGCCTGGGAAGACGACTGACTCCTTGCCGGGTTCGGTCGTCGAAATCTGGTTGTATTTTTCGTACCACGGTTCTATGCGGTCCCAGCGTAAGCCGTAATTGAGCGTGAGACTGGAATTTGCGCGCCAGCTGTCTTGCGCGAACAGGCCGGCATACTTGTTGCGGCCGTAAAAGGGATTGAGCTGGCTCTGATTGTATTGGCTAGGGATGCCGAGCAGGAAATCGGCAAAATCCAGCCCGGTTTCGCTTCCGGTAAAGAGGAAACTTCCGTTGAACTGTGCAATCGGATGCACGTTGACCTGATCGAAGTGAAATTCCCCTCCGATTTTGAGGGTGTGGCGTCCGATCACTTTCGAGAGATTATCGAGCCCTTGGTAGGTATTGTTTGCTTGCTTCAGTTCGTTCGTATTTGTGCCGGTGGAGAAATTATTGAAGACGAGATTTTCTACTCCTTCATTCTGGGGTGCGAGAGCGATGATGGACGGTGCTCCCGAGGAGGTGGTAAATCCCTGTGAGGCGAGGCTGGTGCCAAGACCCCCGAGTGGTTTCCCCAAATCGTTGGAAGACCGCATGTAGCTGAAGTGGGCCTCGTTGACCTCGGAAGTATTGAGGGTCTTGATATCGCCAAAGCTGAGCAGTTGCGCGCGGCCCAGGTATAAAGCATTGAAGCCGGGAATACTGGCTCCGCCCTGAGCCACGGGGTAGGGATTGTTCAGCGAATAATCGTCCAGGAAGTAATATGCGGAAACGAGTCCCCACCTGGTGTTGGCGTCGAGGCGCAGCGCACCTTTGTCGTCGCGCAATGCCTGATTGTTAGCTGACGTGGAAAAGAAATTTCCCGGCTGATTGGGAAGGGGAATGTACTGTAGCAAATGCCGGGCGGGAGTTGACCATGCACTGCTCGGAATCTGCAGTGTCGGAAGGACGCAAGCATGCGGCGTGCCGGTTCTGGATGTGTAGTTCGTGCTCGAGCAGCCGGGGAAATAGTAAGGCTCTCCCGCGAGGATCTGATAGCCAAGGCTCTGACTGAGCGTTCCAGCCCAGCCAGGACCACTCACCGACGTCGGTATGAAAACTGATTCTCCGTTGGCCGTCTGGCTCGTGTAAAAGGAACTGGCCAGGGCGCTGAAGTTTCCTTCGCGCTCGTCGAGCGAGGGAATCGGGATAAGCCCGGTATCGACACCCTGCCGCTGGCGTGTGCCCTGATAATCAGAAAAGAAGAAAACCTCGTTATGCCGGATCGGGCCGCCTAAAGTCCCGCCAAATTGGTTTTGAATGAATGTGCCGCGGTCCGGGGAAAAATAGCTGCGCGCGTCGAGATCGGTGTTGCGCAGAAATTCAAACAGGTCGCCATGGAAGGAATTGGTCCCGGACTTTGTCACCACATTGATCTGGCCGCCGCTGAATTCGCCATATTCCGCGTCAAAGTTGCCGGTGAGAATGCGGAACTCAGCGATGGAATCGAGATTAGGGATGATCGCCGTGCCCATGTTGACGTCTTCTTCGGAGTCGCTGCCATTCACGGTGAAAGCATTGGCGAACTCCCGCTGGCCGTTAATAGAAATCGTGCCGGGGTTCAGATCGCCGGAGGGCGAGAGCGCGCTCGCGCCGACATCCTGAACTGTTTCCGAAGTGATGGATGTTGCCGGAGCGACCCCAGGCTGAAGCGAGAGCAGATCGGTGTAACTCCGCCCGTTCAAAGGTACGGCCGTGATTTGCTGGCTATCGATAAACTCGCCCAACTGGCTGGTTCCGGCTTCCAGACGGGCTGCGCCCTGACTTACTGTGACCTGGTCCGAACGTTGACCAACCTGCAGAGTGATATCCAGGACGAGGGCACCGCCGAGATCGAGAGCAATTGCGGCGCTCCGGTAAGGTTTGAAGCCGGCGTGATTGACTTCGAGAACGTAGTTGCCGACGGGAAGAACCGGGAAACTGTAGCGGCCTTGGGCATCGGTTCGATTTGATTGGCGAACACCGGTGCCCAGGTTCAGCAGGGTGACCGAGGCATCTGTGACGGAGGCGCCCGAGGCATCCTTGACCGTACCGGAAACGCTGCCGCCGACACCAGCCCAAGTCACAGCTAGCGAATAGAGGAGGAAGAAGAAAAGGCTCAGGGTGCGTC
>JASICF010000106.1 GCA_030044775.1 Candidatus Sulfotelmatobacter sp.
TTTTCGGTTGGCACCGCCCAGTCAACCGGGCGCTCTGTGGACGGAAACCATCCTTCACAGATTCGGCCCGGTTGGCTTAAATGGCCCACATGCTAGCCTAATTTTGGATGGCCGAGGGAATTTGTATGGGACGACTTACGTAAGCGGAACCTCGCCCTACATTGGAGGCGTGTTCAGGTTGTCCCCGCCGAGCGCAGGCGAGAGTGATTGGAAGTTGAATACGCTGTTCGCCTTCAACCTGACGGATGGGGGAGCGCCGAACGGCTCGCTGATTTTCGACCATGCTGGGAATCTTTATGGCACAACTTTGATCGGTGGGACAAGCGGGTATGGGATCGCCTTTGAGCTGAGCCCACCGGCATCGGGAGCTGGCGCCTGGACGGAGACGGTTTTGCATGACTTCCTGACCAATGGCGATGGGAATTCTCCGCTCGCGAATCTGATCTTCGATAAGCAGGGAAACCTGTATGGCACCGACTGGTGGGGTGGAGAGTTTGGAGAGTATAACGCGGGCACCGTTTTTCAACTCACTGCTCCGTCGTCGCCGGGAGAGGAATGGACGGAAACGACGCTGCACAATTTCGGCAGTGGCGACGATGGATCGGAGCCGAGAGGAGGCCTGATTTACGGGCTTGACGGCGCGCTCTACGGCACAGCTTCGCAGGGAGGCGGACCCAAGACCAGCAACTGCATATTAGATGGCTATGCCTGGACATGTGGCATCGTTTTCGCGGTGAAACCATAGTCGTAGCGCAGTCACGGCTCTCGAAAGGATCGAAACCGCTCTCGCGGCCAACGCGAAATACGATGCTCAGACTTTCACAGTGGCCTTGCGCTGCCGCCGCAGGCACACCACCTGGTCGAGGACGCGTTGCGCGACCTCCCACTTGGTGGTTTCGGGAACTTCCACAATCTGATCGTGAGTGATGATCGCCACTTGATTACGCTCCGAGTCGAAGCCGACGCCTTCGTGCGAAACGTCGTTTACCACAATTCCGTCGAGATTCTTCGAAGCCAGCTTCTGGCGCCCATTTTCGAGAACATTCTCGGTTTCAGCCGCGAAACCGATCACGATCTGCGACTGCTTGCGAACTGAGATCTCTTTGAGAATATCGGCCGTTGGCTCAAGTTCGAGCGCGATCGCACCTTTGCGCTTGATCTTTTGCTCGGATATCAACTTTGGCCTATAGTCGGAAACTGCCGCTGTCTTGATGACGATTGTCGCTTGCGGCAAGAGATTCAGCACGGCATTGAGCATCTGCTCAGCCGATTCCACGCGCGTAACCTCCGCCGCACCCGGCGGCGTCAACGACGTCGGACCGCTCACAAGGAGAACGCGAGCGCCGCGCCGCAGGGCGGCCTCCGCAACCGCATATCCCATGCGTCCACTCGAGCGATTGGTGAGATACCGTGCGGGGTCGATCTTCTCGCGTGTCGGCCCCGCAGTCACGAGTACGGTTTCGCCAGCCAGATCCTGCGATGCACCCAAAGCCTCCATCACGGCCGCGATGATCGCTTCGTTCTCCGCCAGCCTGCCCGCTCCAGTCATTCCGCACGCCAGATAGCCAGCGCCAGGTTCGACAATCTTCACGCCTCTTGCACGCAGAACTTCGAGGTTCTTCTGCGTCGCCGGGTGATTCCACATGTTTACGTTCATCGCGGGAGCGACGACGACCGGTGCGGTGGTGGCGAGGTAAAGCGTAGTCAGAAAATCAGCGGCAAGGCCCTGTGCAAAGTGGGCCAAAACATCGGCGGTTGCGGGAGCAACCAGAAGCGCATCGATCGACTGAGCGACTGCAATATGCTCGATCGCCGAATCAATATTGGAGTTTTGCTCTTCCCCCGGGGCGAACATCGACGTAATGACTTTTTCGCCCGAGAGTGCCGCAAACGTGAGCGGCCGAACGAATTCCTGTGCCGCGCGCGTCATCACAACTTGCACGCGAATACCCCGGTCTTGCAACAAGCGCACGATCTCGGCCGCTTTATAGGCCGCGATTCCGCCGCTCACTGCCAGAGCAACTTTCATGGTCGTCGAGATATGCTCGCCCAACTATAGATGCGCGGCCCGGCGTGAGCGATTTACGCGTCGTGCCCGAAGGCTTGATCCAAAGTTTCGGCAGCCTCCTGAGCCGCGGAGCGGGTTTCGGGAATTTCCCATTTCACCTTGCCCGCACGGATTTCATCCTGGGCAATGCGGCAAGGCTTGCGCGAGTTCGTAGTGACTACCGGCGGCGCTCCCGATTGCAGTTGGCGTGCGCGCCGGGCGGCGACCAGAATGTAGCGATAGTTGCTGTCGAAGCCTTCGATCAATTTCATGGATTCTCTCCCCCTGTTTTAGGGATGCAAGATATTCATTGCCGAAAGTTGCTGCGCTTCGTTCTTCGCCCGGGGAAGCCAAGAACTGCTCCACTATTGTCCCACGAAACCGAATTTTACGGGGATGTCAATCCCACATTTTGATTACGAAGGTCTGGCGCTCTCCAGAGCCGGAATTTTGAATGACGTTAGAATCGGTTTCAGGCGCTCTCCCGCATTTGCCAAGCGGCAGCTATCCGCCATCTCGATGATTGCCTTTTTTTCCGCGGGAAGCTGATCAGCCGAACGCCGCAGACGCTCAGCGCGCACAATGCTCTGCAAGATCTCAATCGACTCTTCCAGCCGGTCGTTGATCAGAATGTAGTTGTACCGCCCGTAATTCTCAATCTCTTCCGCTGCGGTGACCAGTCGCCGCTGAATCACTTCCTCTCGGTCTTCTCCGCGCTTGCGCAGGCGTTCTTCCAGGGTTTTGCGATTCGGAGGCAAAATAAAAATGCTGATGGCATCAGGAATTTTCTTCTGAATTTGCGCTGCTCCCTGCACATCAATATCGAGCAGAAGGTCGCGCCCATTTTTTTCGGCTTCCTGCAAAAAGCGGCGAGCGGTTCCGTAATAATTGCCGAAAACCTCAGCGTGCTCCAGAAATTGATCGTTGCGAATCATGGTTTCGAATTCCGGGCGCGAGACAAAATAATACTGCCTCCCATTCGTCTCGCTGCCGCGCGGAGCGCGCGTCGTGTAGGAAATGGAAAATTCCAGGCCGCTTACCGACTTCAACAACTCGTTAACCAGTGTGGACTTACCCGAACCGGATGGGGCGGAAATAATGTAGACGAGTGTTTTGTGAGGCAAAGAACTCATTCCAGGTTTTGCACCTGCTCGCGTGATTTTTCTATTTCCGCTTTCATCACCAGACCGGCTTCGGTGATCTTTAGCGCCTCGCCAGCTAACCCGGAAGTCTTCGAAAGGAGAGTATTGGCTTCGCGGTTCATCTCTTGCAAAAGAAAATCGAGTTTCTTCCCAACCTCGCCGCCTTGATCGAGCAGGTCGAGAAAATGCTGGACATGATTTTCCAGGCGCACAATCTCTTCCTGAATATCGCTGCGATCTACCAGGAGCGCAGCTTCCTGCATTGCGCGCTCCCGGTCCGGATTCGAGCCCAGAAGTTCCTGCAAGCGCGTTTGCAGTTTTTCGACATAGCTGCGCAATACCGTGCGGCGGTAAAGCTGGACGGTCTTTACCGCTTCGGCCAAATGCGCCATGCGCTGGCGCAATTCGCGCTCGATGCTTCGGCCCTCCTGCTCACGCATCTGGTTCAGCCGATCTAGCGCTTCCTCAATCCTTGTGATAACCGCGGATTCGAGCGCTTCATCTTCCAGTTCTTGGCCCGACTCAAGCGCGCCGGGCATGCGGAGGATCGCATTGAGGTCTGGAACGGCCGCCAATGAATACTCCACCGAAGCAGCTCGAAAGGCGGCGATATATGCGCTAACCAGCGGCCGATTCAACGCGATGATTTCGTTATTCGCCCGCTCCAGATTCACCGCCACTTCAACGTGGCCGCGCGCAATCTTTTCTTTCAGTCTTCGCCGTAACTGCATTTCCAGGGAATCGCAACCCGAGGGCAGCCGGAAATGAAGATCGAGGAAACGATGATTCACTGATTTCAGAGAGAGTGCAAAGCCGGCGTGGCCGTTCTGCTGCGGCGATCCGGAACGCTTCGCCGGCTGCTGTGATGCGTTGTCGGCGTTCCTTAGCTCGCCTTTGACCTGCGCAAAGCCTGTCATGGAGCGAATGGGCATGAGAGATTTTCCGATACTCTGAACGCCAAAGTCACCTGGTTTGCACCGGGTCCATTTTCTGCTCCAGGCCGGCGAACTGCAAATCATACAGGCGCCGGTAGGTGCCCAGCTTCGCCATCAGTTCTTCATGATCTCCAATATCGGCAATAGCGCCACTTTCAATCACTACAATCCGGTCCGCGCGGCGCACGGTAGAAAGCCGGTGGGCGATCACAAACACGGTGCGGCCGCTCATCAGGTTATGCAACGCCGATTGCACCAGCGCTTCCGATTCGCTATCCAAAGCGGACGTCGCTTCATCGAGAATCAAAATCGGAGCATTTTTCAAAAGAGCACGCGCAATAGCGATGCGCTGCCGCTCTCCGCCGGAAAGGCGGACACCCCGTTCGCCGATCAACTCATCGTAGCCATGAGGCAGCGCCCTAATGAAATCGTGGGCCAGGGCGGCTCGCGCCGCAGCTTCCACATCTTTCAGCGGGACATTTGGCTGACCGTAAGCGATGTTGTTGCGAACCGTGTCATTGAATAATACGGTTTCCTGGGTAACGATTCCGATTTGCTCGCGCAACGACGCGAGAGTAACGTCGCGCACATCGATGCCGTCGATCAGTAAACAGCCCTGAGTCACATCGAAGAAGCGTGGAATCAGATGCACGAGCGTGCTTTTGCCCGATCCGCTGGAGCCGACAATCGCGACAACTTCTCCGCGCTGTACTTCGAGATTGACGTCGTGCAGCACGGCGTCTCCGCCTTCAAGCCCATAACTGAAACTGACGTGTCCGAA
Source organism: Candidatus Sulfotelmatobacter sp. (assembly GCA_030044775.1). Lineage (GTDB taxonomy): Bacteria > Acidobacteriota > Terriglobia > Terriglobales > Acidobacteriaceae > Sulfotelmatobacter. The sequence goes on from JASICF010000106.1 coordinate 4,906, forward strand.
CTGAACGCTCTTCGAGAATGCGTGCAGGCGCTTGGCATGCGGCTTCTCGCGAACTTCGTCTTCCACATCCATAAACTTGAAGATTTCGCTGGATGCGCCGATGGCTTGCTGAAAATTGTTGTTGAAAAGGGCGAACTTCCGAACAGGATTGTAAAGCCCGAAGACAGCGGAAATGAACGCAACAAAAATGCCGGCGGTCATTTGTCCATGTACGATGCGCTCACGCCCGAGCAAGAGCAACAACGCAATTCCGATGGAACCCAAAATATCCATGAGCGGAGAACTGATGGCGTAGGCCGCTACGGAACGCAGGTTCGCGCGAAACAGCCGCCTGGCCGCTCCACGGAAACGGTTGATCTCCCATTTTTCAGTATTGAAGGCTTTGACGATGCGGTTGCCGGTGATGGTTTCGTGCAAAATATTTTGAATTTCCGCCAGCTTGTCCTGGCCCTGCCGCGTTGTTGCGCGCACGCGGGTTCCGATCTTTCTCGAAGAGTAAATGATGACTGGAACGAACAGCAGCAACACCCACGCCAGATTTCCTCCGAGCGCCACAATTACGCAAGCAACCGCGATAAAAGTAAAAAACTGCTGCAGGAATTCCGCCAGGACGGTCGACATGGCGTACTGCACGCGCTCGATGTCGTTGACGATCGCGGAGAGCAATGTCCCGGTGGCGTACTTTGAAAAAAATGCGGCCGAGCGCCGCATAATCGCATTGTAAAGATCGTCGCGCAGGTCGGTAATCGTTCCAAATCCGGCGTGGTTCACAAGGTAAGTGCCGGTGTAATCGCAGATTCCCTTCAGCACAGTCGATGTCACCAGCGCAAAAGCTACTGCGCTCCAGGCATTTGTGATTCGATCGGGAACAAACTGCTCCAGCAATACGACATGATGCGTGTGGGGAATAGTGAAGAGTTCGATATTTCTCGACCCGGTTGAAGGGTTGAGTACGCGGTCAAAGATTGGCCGGATCAATACGTACTTAAATGCATCCAGGGCCCCGACGGCCGCCATCAGCAAAACAGACGCGACAATCTGCCACCAGTAGGGCAGCGCGTAACGAACCAGGCGGGTCAGTTGGCGCATTGGGCTCCGAAACCACCGGCGTCGCAAACCGTCGGTGAATTTTGATGCAGCGTGCAGATGCCCTATTTTACTGCGCTGGCAGCGGGTTTGTCGTTAAAGAACCGGCCTTGCGAAACGGCGCCAAGATAGGCGCAGTG
>JASICF010000107.1 GCA_030044775.1 Candidatus Sulfotelmatobacter sp.
ATGATCGTAAGCAGCCGGCAGGATATAAGTCGCCGGTATGGCGATCAGATAGCCGGGAGTCAGAATGTTCAGGAAGCTCTGCTCATGCCTTGCCACGAGCCAGTAAGAAAAAAACTGGATGGCCAATGAAGTCAGGATGATGGCATCAGCCGAATGCAGTGCAATCATTGCAATAGGAACCAACGAGCGCCAGAACGACAAGTCCTAGGAAATCGAGCCTTTCATCAGCGTTTCGGAAGCATTGCTTGCCAAATTTTTCGCCAAAAGTCCCAACAAAGCCGCCGTTCGCTCTACATCGAGCTTGACTATTTCTTTCGAAGAACCGTGGTCGCATAGCTGCAGAAAGCTGCACAGGGCCAGCGTAAGAGCAGCCCTGTTTTGAAGATCTCCATCCGGTGCAAGAATGTGCTCACGCGTCGGTAATAATCGTGCCCGAAATAACCTGTGTACCTTACGACCTCGAATCCAAGGTCTTCAAATCGACGTAGCATGGTCTCTGTTGGCCCTCGGCTCCAACTATAACGGGCCGGAAACTTAGCGTGGCGGTGTATATCTCTCGGGGCGAACGCATCCAGCAGGCGAACGCTCAAGAACTCGGGAAACAGCCGATTGGCAGCGAATGGTAAGCACCACAGGGTTGAAAAGCAATGGGCCGAGACTCCGTTCTGTCGCAGCAAGCGGAAGATGTTCCGATGATACTTCAACCCATCGCTGACATGCTCGGCCACCATTCTTGAAAACACCAGGTCGAACTTGCCCATCAAGTCGGGGCTCATCTCGTCCGCAGAGAGATCTAAAACAAGCCGTTCGTACACCGGATCCGCCTTCTCCATCTCTTCCCAACTCAAATCGCTTGTTACATATAAGAGACGTTTGTCGCGAACGACCTTTGGCTCGAGAGTTGGGTTTGCGCCGGAACCGATCTCCAGAATGCGTTTGCACCCGTATTCATCAATCAGGTTTTTAAGGAAATCCGTTCCTCGTTCCCACCCGAGAAACTCCGTAAAGGGCGCAAAAGAGACAACACCCGCGCCTTCCCGAGCTAGAACTTCTCGATAAGCAGGGAGAGCACAACACTCTTCAGGGTGAACAACCGACCCGGTAATATTTTGTCGACTATTAGATGCCGTCATGCACAACCCGAAGTGAATTATCGCGCCCTAATCAGCAGCGACCAGCCAGAATGAACTCTCCCCTTTCTCGAAGAGGCATAAAGCCCTGCTGCAGCGTCAAACACACACGTGTACAAAAACCGCAATGGCTTCACTGCGTCACTTGCGAGCCTAGGAGGCCACACGTCCATGCCTCATTCCAGCCCAAGTGGCGCGAAGTTTCTCCCAATCTCCCACGACGATTCGCTTCGCGATGCGCGTGGCAAAGCCTACCCAAATCGAAAACTTAGGTACGGGGGCATACTTGCTGAAGAAGTGGGCTGCAGAATCACTAAAGTGCCTGTAGGCACTTGCCTTGGCCTTACCCATGGAAGTGTAGCCCTTGTGCCAGACCTTCGAATTTGCCGCAACCGCTAGAAGCCATCCGGCACGGCGCAGACGAAAGCAAATATCCGCATCCTCCCAGTACATAAAAAATCTTTCTTCAAGGGCTCCAATCTCTTCGATCGCTGCTCGCGATAGAAGAAGACTGCAACCGGTGATGAATTCCACCTTGTCATCGTCCACTTCTTGCAGGAAGTGTCCGGATCTCCCCAGCCAAAAATTAACGTATCCGCCCCCCCAGCACTGAAGGCGGGTCGGCTCATCCATGAAATATATCACCGAACCAACAGCTCCAATCCTGGGGTTGGTCTGGGCTTTTTCGACCATCGCGCGCAAAGCGCCTGGATCCACCGTCGTGTCGTTGTTTAGCAGCCATATGAAATCGGAGCCTTGTTGCTGCGCATACTCGATTCCGACATTGCAGCCGCCTGAGAACCCCAGATTCTTTCCGTTTTCAATGACCTTCGCCCAGGGAAATGTCTCACGAATACGTGCCACCGAGTCGTCGGTCGAACCATTATCGACAACCACCACATCGAAATTCGGGTAGTCCAGGTGTTCAAGGGATGAAAGACACAACGAGGTATGGTGCCATTCGTTCCAGATCAGCAATACCACGGTCACTTTAGCCGACAAGCCATGGCCTCCGTTGATGACAATCTTGCCCTCTCTGTTCTCTCTGCGTAGCCGAGAGTCAATCATGGCGAGACCACCGGGAAACGGATTCCCAGCCTTCTCTTCAATCCGTCAAAAAGCCCTCTAGATATCATACGCAAACAAACTAGCCTTCGCTTGCCAAACATTAGCAGAACGAGCGTGTGGCGAGCTAGACGGTACACTGTCAGGGCACGAACTTTCCATTCCGGGAAGTACTGCCACGTCGTATAGATCTCATTTCGGGTCTTGTAGTACTCACGCCAAGGGACATGATCGGTCCAATACTTCGTTCTTCCGAGCATCCGAAATTTCACTGGTTCGCCGAGCGTGTGATGCAGCAAGCTGTCGTCTACCACCGCGATATTGAATCCGTGCCGCCTTAACCGGAGACAATGCTCGTAATCAACGAAATCCATAAAGAAGTCCGCACGGGGCACACCAACTGCTTCGATAGCCTCTTTTCGGATGAGGCTGCCCGAGGAAATTACAAGGTCAACGAGGGTGATATGCGTATTCGGATTCCCGGCAACCGGAACAATATTTCCATCTCTCCACAGCAGTCCCGGACAGGTCGGCTCTCCCTGCGAGTCCATGCAGACTGGAGCCAGGATCGCGGTGCTTTCCGACATGCCATCTAACCGCTGCAGCCCCACTAGCAATCTCTCAAGACCATCATCGGAGGGGACACTGTCCTGATCGAAGAGCCAAACCCAGCTATATTTCTTCGTCAGTGCCGCATAAGCCAGCCCAGCAGCGTATCCGCCTCCTACTCCGCGATTGACTGACTCGTTCAGAACGGTCACTTCCGGATACCTGCTGCGAAGCAGATTCAGGGTTTCATCCGTCGACGCATTATTCACCACAACGATTTCATTAATCGGCCGCGTTTGCCTTTTCAGGGCGTCGATATGACGTGCCAGGACGTCGGCTCCATTGTAGACGACCGTTACGCTCGCGATCGAAAGCTCTTTCATCATCAACTGACACTCGTCTTGCTGCGGCGCGTCTTTGATGTGCCTGTACCCTTCTCCGAGTGACCCGCCGCTCCGGGTATCCCGGAAGATGCGCCTTGGGAACGAGCTTCCCGCCGGTCGACCTTAAATGGGCTGTGCTCCCGACAATTCCGCAAAATCTGATTTCGCACTCTTTCTTTTTCGGAAGCCGACTTGGAGGACTTTTGTGCCACGATGAAGATATGAAACGGCCGCATTACCTGCGCCGTAACCACTTCGAAGCCGGCATAATCAACCAGTGTGATTGCCAGTCCAGGATCAAATACATGATGGTGGGCGCCTCGCGTGACAGCATTGTCGTGAATCCATTTTTCAAAATCCGCTCTCGACTTTTGCCCCGGATCCAGGAGCAAATCATGTTTTTCCAAAATCTCACAGAAATGAGTTCTGTCGTCTTCCGTCACATGGTTGCGATAGTCTTTCAGTAAATGCTCGAACTCCGTGACCATCCTCCTGCAATCGAATGTTCCGACCTTGTGGGGGAGCACTAAAGCAAGCCACCCGTCATTCTTCAACACTCGACGCCATTCGTAAAGCGCCTTGATCGGATTGGCGCAGTGCTCCAATGTGTGGCACGAGGCCACAAAGTCGTACCTGGCATCCGGGATTGGCGACAGTTCACTCGCTTCGCAGATGAATTGATAGCCAGGCTCTTTGCTACGGTCGTATTTGAAATTCCTTCCCTCTTCCAGTGATCCCTCCCAGAATGTCTTCTTGCTGTAGTTGACGTTGTCCACACTTGCAGCGACCCGGTAGATGGGAAAAGACTTTTCGACACGGAAGAATTCACTAGGACCGCCAATCTCAAGGCCGTGGCCCTCGAATTCCGCTAACGTCCCCAAGGGCTGCTGCGGGAACATGACTTTCTGGAAAAAAAGTAGCGGGTAGGCCCATCCGACTATTCTCAAAAATCGCCAGTGATATCGAAGCCGGTTCAAGCTAGAGAGTACCATGACCTCTTCTTTTACTGCTCCTCCCAGAATCGAGACTAGCACGCTTTTCGGAGACTCGCGGCGTAATCGACGAAACTCGCGCAGTTCTAAAATCTGTTATTCGATCAGGCGAAGGCTCTCCTTCAGCACGGGGTTCCCGCCAACCTATCAAGATCAGGCACTCGCCTGCCAAAAATTTTATATGCCTTCAGGCGTCATGGCTTCCCGCAGAGGTCGCTTGCGCCGAAGGCTCTCGCTGCAGCCTTCTCAAACCTGCTTGTCAGCCATCGTCGTGTAGAATTGTGTTACGTCTAACAAGGCGCCTGCGTGAATCGTCGCACCAGCACTCGACTTGAATTCCAATTCTAGCGGTCTAAAAACATTGCCTGGAACCGAACCCAGATTAAAGAATGTCACGGTGGATTTTGAGCCTCGTTGCCCTTACTGTTCGGCCGGTTCGCGATTTTTCGTCTCGTCAAGCGACCGTAACCGTGGAACGACTTTTCAGACTTTTGAATATTTCCAGTGTCGTGATTGCGGACTAGTTTTTATGGATCCAATCCCGTCCGATCTGACCCCATTCTATAAAGGTGGCTATCAGAAAATCCCCAAGAGCCTCCTCGAATTGCGTCGAATTGCAGCCCGCGAGCGTTATCGCATGGAAGCTATACTGAGGTACAAAAGCGGAGGGAAATTACTTGAGATAGGCCCGTGGATGGGAATCTTTGCCTGCAATGCCAGGGACGCTGGTTTCGACGTGACGGCCATCGAGCTAGATCACGATTGCGTTGACTTCTTAAACGGGACTGTAGGCATCAGAGCCCTGCAATCGTCCGATCCGACGGCATGCCTGGAAAAGTTGGACGAAACCTTCGATGCAATTGTCTTATGGCACACCCTCGAGCATCTCAGGACCCCTTGGCTCGTGATCCAACAGGCCGCCCGACACCTCGTGGTCGGCGGCATTTTGGTCGTTGCTGTTCCGAATATTGAAAGCTACCAATATGCAGCCCTTAAGGGCGCATGGAGACATCTTGACACGCCGAGGCATCTCTTCTTTTATCCCCTTGGCTCTCTGAAACAGCTTTGCAGTAGGCATAACCTCGCCCTTTTGGAAGAAACTACAGCGGACAAAGTGAGCTGTATGCTGAGCCGGGATGGTTGGCAACACCTCGCAAACTCCAAAATTCCTATACGATATGCACGGCGTATATTTGGTGCGTTTTTACACGCGGCGGCTCGAGGAAGGGAGAAAAAAGCCAGGGCAGGTGCCGGGTTGACAGCAATCTTCAGGCGTATTGCCGGCTGAGATACATCGAGGGTGTGTTCCTTTCGCCCCGTTAAGTGGGCTTCGTTCGACCCGTACTTATAGCCTGCAAAGCGGTTCGGTCCTCGGCGCTTAGACCGAACCACCAAGTGAAAAGCACGGTGCTGAATCCCCACGTCAGCCACAACTGCCAATTCATAGCGGGTCCGCCTGTAGATTTCCAACGTGGAAACAGCAATAGAGTGGGTAGAGCAATGGTCGCGGGCAAGAGTATCCCTTTCACGAACAACCCGAGCCGAGAGACCACGATATTTTTTGTATAAATCACGCTGACCGAGAAGTGCATCGCTACGCCGGCGACTGCACCGATCAGAGTGCCAGCCGCTACTCCCATTGCGCCATAGTGCTGCGCCAGCCATACGCTCGCAATGAGATTCACCAGGGCCTCCGTGATCGCAGAAGCGGTTGCTACGAGCTGCTTCGCCGTAGCAACAACCATCGTGGCGTATGGGAGGCAGAAGTTTCGAATGATATTCGCCAGCAACAGAATGCGAAGAAACTCAACACTGTGCCTCGCGTAGTTTTCGCCAACCCACAGGTTAATGAGCGGATACGCTGCCACAATTCCGGGAAGGCCGCTTGCCAGCAGAATGATCCCGGCGTACCGCGTCGCGCGCACCAGGATCCCGCTCATTTGGCGGGGCGTGCGCTCCGTGCTCAGAGCTGAAGTCGCTGGTAGTAACGGCCCGAGAATGGCCCCGATGACCATGACAATGAAGTTGGTCGGGGAAGCTGCGATTGAGTAAAAGGCTGTCTGCGCGAAATCGTAATGTCCCACGATCATCAGATCGATTCCGCTAACGAAGAGCATACACACCAACCAGATTGTCATCACTCCGCAGTACGCAAGCATCTGCTTCAACATCCCTCGGTCTATGTTCTGCAATGCCACGCTGATGTGACCTGCAAGGCGTTGCCAGAGGATCACTTGAAGCGCCGCGGCCAGCAGATTTGCCACTGCCACCGCAGCTCCCATGACGGCCAAGTCGCCGTGAAAATAAACCGATAAACACAGCGCAAGGGCATATAGCAGCTTGCCTATTACGGTCGCGATCATCGGCACTTGATAACGTTGCAAACCAAGGAAGATGGCCGAGAAGACCGACGCCGAGAGGCCAATCGAGAGCGAAATACCTACAAAAAGAATACCGATACGCACATCGTGGTACTGCGCGACTGGCATCTTCCGAAACAACTCCGGGACAGCCCAGGTAAGACCTACCGTAAGACAAACGCCCAACACACTCGCGGCCGCCAGTATCACGAAGCCAACGCTGGCACACCGGTTACAGCCCGCCCAGTCGCCTTTCGCATCGTATTCCGCAATGTATTTCGCAACTGCGGTCTGGACCCCAAAGTCCAGATAAGCGACATATGCTCCCATCTGGAGAATCAGGACCCAAGCCCCATACACCTCGACAGAAAGGTGCCGTGTTAGGTAAGCCGGGAGGAAAAACGAAACTACCGACGTAATGCCAAACCGCGCAAGGTTTGCAGCGGAATTCCGAACGAATGCGCGACCAAGCTCCCGGGATGGGCCATGTACCGGGGTTGAGAGAGAAGCGTGCATTCAAGTCGTAGATCGGGATCTCGTCGACGGCATGTCCGGCAAATCGAGCGAGCGCCGCTAAGAAGCGATACGCCGGGTGGTTACTGGGAACGGCCTCTCTTTCCTCGAACCAGATTTATGGCGCTTACGGCCTTAGCCCGTACTGCGCTTGCAATCTCCTGTATGAGAAGTTTGCCGGGTTCACCAGGATCAACCGCCTTCCAACGAGAATAGGCAAGAACCCAGAGGATGCCGCAGGCAACAGAAGTAAAAAGCCCGAGCGCGATGAACACCGTCCTGGGCGGGAATGACTTCCTGGCAGGCACATCGGCGGGATCGAGCACTTTCACGCTTGGCGTCTCGCGTGCTTCTTCCACTTTGGCCAGTTCGTATTGCTTGGTCAGAGTCTCAAAAACGGTCTCCTCCACCTTTGTGTTTCGGTAAAGATCCGCCCATGTGACTCCCAGGATCGGCAACTGCCGGATTGAAGGATATAAGTCCGAAGTGTCGCTTGAGGTTTCATCCGCCGGCGCGCCGTTTGCTGTTTCCGCAGGCGTTCCCGATTTGCCTCCCATTTTTTTCAGTTGGCGGCGGTATTCGTCAATACGCGCCTGCAGCGCCCGGATGCGAACATTGTTTGGAGTGTAGATTTGCTGCAACCCCTCCAACTGAGTTTCGGTCGCGATCAATTGTCCTTCTATGTCTGCGGCCGCGCCAATCATCGCGCGTCCTTGCTCCTTGACATCAATGGCCGTGTTCTGGCTGGCAAACTTGCTGAAGTCCTTTTCCGCCGCTTCCAGATCCTTCTGTACTCCCACCAATCGGTCTTCCAAAAACACCCGCTCTTTGTGAGCCGCGGAAGTGTTCAGCCCGATCACCGCCTGATTCAGCGCATCAACATACTCGTGTGCCATGCCAGCGGCTCGGCTGCGATCATGGTCGCTTACCTTGATGGTGATAATCCCG
>JASICF010000108.1 GCA_030044775.1 Candidatus Sulfotelmatobacter sp.
GGTGGTTAGAGCGACGGTCTCATAATCCGTAGGTCAGTGGTTCGAGTCCACTCGCCGCCACCAATCCTCGTCCCTCAAGAGCTGTGAGCGAGGGGTTCCTCGCTGTGCTCGGGATTTCGCCAGCGAGTTCAGCCACCCAGCGGACGAAAGCCGCGTACGGCCGGTCCCCGGGACCGCTCATGCCGGCTAAACGGCCCAAGTTTGAGTCCATTCGCCGCCACCGGTCCAGTCCCTCGCATCTGCTGGGCGAAAGGTCCTTGCCGATCAGCGATTTACGCCGCTGGCCAGATACCCGCCGTCGACTGCCAGTACCGTGCCAGTGACAAAGCTGGCGGCATCGGAAGCGAGAAAAACGGCTGCGCCGACCAATTCATTCAGCTCGCCGTAACGATTCATGGGAGTCCGCATGAGCACTTCGTCTCCGCGAGGTGTGCCGCTGAGAAGCTGCTCGGTCAACGGCGTACGAAAATAGCCCGGGGCGATGGCGTTGACGCAGATTCCGTGCCGCGCCCACTCAATGGCAAGAGACTTGGTGAGAGAGGCCAGTCCGGCCTTGCTGGCGCAGTAGGCCGCGACCTCATACAGCGCGAGAAACGAACCCATCGATGCGATATTAATGATGCGGCCGTAACGGCGCTCGATCATCTGGCGGCCAAAGACCTGACAGGCGCGGAGTGCGCCGGTGAGGTTGGTATTCATCATGCGGTCCCACTCGGCCTCGGGAAAGTCGATTGTCGGTGCGCGGCGGTTATATCCGGCGGAATTCACGAGAATATCGACTTTGTCGAATGTCTTGAGGACCGCTTGCAGAAGGCTCTCCAACGAAGCACGATCGGTAACGTCGGAAGTGATCGCCAGGGAACGGCGGCCGCGAGCTTCAATTTCAGCGGCTACGGTCTTTACCTGCTCGAGGCGGCGGGCGGTGGGTACGACATCGGCGCCAGCCTCGGCAAGGCCGATTGCGATGGTGCGGCCGATTCCAGAATTTCCGCCAATGACAACCGCGACTTTGCCACTCAGATCAAATTGCGACTTTCCCATCTTTCCTCGTTTCACTGCTGGCGCCAAATCAAATTCGACGAACCAGTCCGCGATCGGTTGCATCGTTATTCCTCAGCAGCAGCAGGACCACAATCATGCCGATGAAAGGCACGAGGCCGGCGAGAATCACGACTGGGTCGAACGAGTGCGTGCCGGTTGCATGGCGCGCGTCGGAAAAATATCCAGCGAGTTTGAAAGCGATGATAGTGCCGATGCCTGCGCCGGTGCCGCTTAACCCGCTGACGGAAGCGACGGATTCGGTGGTGAACAAATCCGAAGGCAGAACGTTGGCCATGGTTGTGAACCCGGCATAGGTAAAAGTCACCACCGCGAACAGGAGCGCGATCAAGTACAAGTTGGTGGTGAAAACAGTTGGAATGAGCAGGGTCATACCGATTCCACCATAAATGATCGGGAGCTTGCGTGCCGCGCCGAGAGACCATCCGCGACGGACGAGATAGCCGGAAAGCCATCCTGCAAAAAAGCTGCCGAGATCAGCGGCGATGAAGGGAATCCAAACCGCGATCAAGCCGTTTCGCAGGTTGATCCCTTTGGCCACCAGATAAATCGGAAACCATTCGGCGATGAAGAAAAAGACGGGGTCGGTACACGACTTGGCGATGATTGTGCCCCAGGCCTGCGGAAATTTAAGCAGATCGCGCCAGCGAGGGCGAACAGCGCCATCGCTTGCCGGTTTGGATTCGCGCTTGTCGGCAACGATCATGTCGAGTTCCGATTGCGCGATACGGTCGTGGTCTTCCGGCGGAAAATAAAGCCAGCGCCAGGCAAGCAGCCAGAGAAAACCGAGCGCGCCGGGGATCATGAATGCGGGCCGCCATCCCCAGTAGAAGTAAATCCACAAAACGATAAAGGGCGCGACCGCTCCGCCAAGTGAGGACCCGCTATCGAAGAACGCGGTTGCCAGAGCGCGCTCGCGCTTCGGAAACCATTCGGCAACGGTTTTGGTGGCGGCCGGCCAGTTTGCCGACTCACCGGCGCCCAGAAGAAACCGGAATGTTGCAAAGCTGTAGAAGCCGTTGGCGAATGAAGTTGCCATCGATACCAAGGAATACCAAAGGACAGTGAGCGTAAGGCCGCGGCGGGTTCCGACGCGATCCATAAGTTTGCCGAAGGCGGTTTGCCCGATGGAATAGGCGATGCGAAAAGCGATGGCGATATTCGCGTAATCGGAATTGGTCCAGTGATATTCGAGCTTGAGGTAGGGAGCGAGAAGAGAGAGCGTCTGGCGATCGATATAATTAATGACAGTGGAGGCGAAGAGCAGGCCGCCGATCCACCAGCGCAATCCAGGAATAGCGCGGCGTGGCGATGGGTTCGGCCGCGTTGACAGGTTCGAGTTGGCCGGGGCAGAAATGGTGCGTTTCTCAGGCACTCGTGCGCAATGCCGGACTCAGCAGCGAGGCCGAATTTTTGTCGAGATAAATTGTTGCGTTCGAATGGGTGCGCAGAATTGAAGCCGGCGCCATTGGGGTGATCTCTCCTTCAAAGCAGGCTTTGATGGCCTGCGCCTTGCGGCTGTCGGGAACGACGGCAAGAATTTCCTCGGACTTAAGAATCTGGCGCACCGACATCGAAATCGCCCGCTTGGGAACCTGGGAAAGATTTGCGAACCAGGCCTCACCCACCTGCTGCATGCGGCACGCTTCGTCGAGATTCACGACGAGATACGGATCTTCGACTTCAAAATCAGCGGGAGGGTCATTAAAGGCTAAATGCCCGTTCTCGCCGATTCCGAGGAAAGCAATATCAATCGGAGCGGAGGCGACGGCCGCGCCGACGCGGCGCACGACCTCGGCCGCGTCTTTGTCGCCATCGAGTAAGTGGTATCTCGTGATGCCCGTTTTCTGAATCAGTTGTTCGAGGAGCATTTTGCGGAAACTTCCGGGATGGGTGATGTGCAGGCCGATATATTCATCGAGATGGAATAGTTCGACGCGTGGCCAATCGATGTCGGGCGCATGAGTTAACTCGTTGAGAAATTCAATTTGTGAAGCCGCGGTTGCGGCAATTACGCGGGCGCGTCCACGAGCGGAAATAGCTTTGCGGACAGCGTTGGATGCTTGTTGGGCTGCGGCCTTGCTTAGAGAAAATTTATCGTCAAAGACTTTGATCTGCATGCGGTTCCCCCGGTTCTCGCTCACAAAAAAGCTTGCTCGAAATGAATGTTCAAATTGGGGTACAGCCGCTATTCCCCCAAACTGAAAAATTGCCGACTGCGCAGGGTACCACTTTTACTCGTACCGCAGCGCCTCCATGGGAACGAGGCGCGGATAGCCGGAATCATACCGCTGATCAGTCCAACCAAAGTGAGGATGACGCTAGTGAACGGGATATAGACCACGCGGCCCACGCGATGCCGACCATGGTCAGAAATGACCGCAGTTTGCGCGCTCAAAGCGTGCGGAAGATCTGCCCGAACGTATCCAGGATGGTGCGCATCACTTTAATCATTTTACGATGACGGCAGATTCTGTTTTGG
>JASICF010000109.1 GCA_030044775.1 Candidatus Sulfotelmatobacter sp.
TCTGGTAGAGGGCCGCACTACTTCCATGTGGTTTGGTTCGACTTTTCCGGACGCTCCGAGGATCTATCTCAGCAATGCGGACCTGGCGCGCGAGTGGTCGGGTAGCGGTCGCGTGTTCCTGTTTGTTCCAGAATATGAGAAAGACCGGGTGAACCAGTTGTTGCCTCAGAAATTCATGGTTGCCGAAGTTTCCGGAAAGTCCGTGTATAGTAACCAGCCGTAATTGATGTTTGGAATTCAGCTCCGGCATGAAGCGGGCATCTTCGCCGTGAGCAGCCAATCTCGAACGAGGGAAGTCGATGAAAGCAAAGCAAAGCGCGGCAGCTGTGGGAATCACCTTATGCATTGGCCTTTGGGCAGTTGTGAGCGACGGCGCCAAAGCGCAGCAGGCCGCATTACCACAAGCGTCTGTGAGTGCGCCAAAAACGGCGGTCCAGCAATTCAAGAACATTCAGGTGCTCAAGGATATTCCCGCTGACGAATTGATCCCCACGATGCAGTTCGTCGCCACGTCGCTGGGAGTGGAGTGCGAATTCTGCCACGTTCACGATGCGTTCGACAAAGACGACAAGAAACCGAAGCAAACCGCGCGGAAGATGATCGAGATGATGCTCACCATCAATCAGGAGAATTTCGAGGGACATCGGGAGGTGACTTGCTACTCGTGTCATCGCGGCAGCACAAATCCGGTCGCGATGCCGCCGGTGATGTCGGCTGAGATGGAGATGTCGGCAAACGCGCATGCGGGCGCCGAAGGTAGCGAAACCAAGATTGTTGGCGGACCGACGGGTGACGAGTTAATCGAAAAGTATTTGCGTGCCGCCGGCGGAAGCGCTGCAATTAACAAAGTCAACACCCGCGTGATGGAGGGAACGATTAGTTTCGGCGACAGGAATATTCCCATCGATATTTATTCGAAAGAGCCGGACGAAAGAATTTCTTTCGTTCATACGCCCGATGGAGACAGCGTAACGGCTTTTAATGGACACGAAGGCTGGCTTGCAGCGCCGAAGCGGCCGGTGCACGAGATGCATGGACCGGATGTTGATGCCGCGGCGATCGATGCCGATCTTCGCTTTCCTGCGCGCCTGAAAGACGCATGCAGCAGGACAGAAGTGCGAGGCGTGGAAAAAATCGGCGATCACGACGCGTACTTTCTCGATTGCGAGCGCCAGGAAAAGACGCCGTTGCATTTGTATTTTGACGAGAAGTCCGGACTCCTGGTGCGACTGGTTCGCTTTGGCGAAACTGCGCTCGGCCAATTGCCCACTCAGATCGACTACACCGATTATCGCGAGATTGAAGGAGTCAACATTCCGTACCGCTGGACGCTGGCGCGTCCTGGCGGACGGTTCACCATTCAGTTAAGTGACGTGAGGCAGAACGTTCCGGTAGACGATGCCAAATTCGTCAAGCCGCCCGCGCCGCCGGAGGAACCCAAAGCGCCCGCGAAGTAAGCGCTGAAGCGAGCCTTCCTCTGGCATAACAAATCCTGATAGCCACGATAAATAGTTTCGATTTCCGTGAATCCCGTGCAGACGGTAAAGTGAGTCGCGTGTAGCGGTGTGCGGGGATTTCAACTTTCAGGGGCACTTACAGTACATGCAGAAACGGCTGATTCCCGGCTTAAGCCTTGTCCTTGTTTTTTTCTCACTGGCGCAACCCCTGCTCCCGCAGACGGCTGCTCCGGCTGCCGCGCCGGCCTCCGCGTCATCGGATACAAACGCTCGACTGGCTAGGCTGGAGCTGCAGGCAGCCGATGCCAAGAGCTCGGCCGACAACGCATGGATGCTCACCAGCGCCGCACTGGTGCTCATGATGACTGGGCCCGGCCTGGCTTTGTTTTACGGCGGGCTTGTGCGCAAGAAGAACGTGCTCGGCACCATGATGCAAAGTTTCGCGCTGATGGCTGTCATCACTGTTCTGTGGGGCCTGTTCAGCTTCAGCCTTGCCTTTGGCTCGGGAAACAGCTTCATTGGGGGGCTTGACCATCTATTTCTGCGGGGCGTCGGAGCTGCTCCCGACGGAGACTACGCCGCGACCATTCCACTGCAGACATTCATGGTTTATCAGTTAATGTTCGCCATCATCACTCCGGGGCTGATCGCCGGCGCGTTTGCCGAGCGCATGAAATTCAGCGCCATGATGGCCTTCATGATTCTGTGGTCAATCGTGATTTACGACCCCATGGCGCACATGGTGTGGGGCAAAAGCGGCCTGCTGAATGCCGCGCTGGGCGGGCGATTCCCCACGCTCGATTTTGCCGGCGGCACGGTGGTTCACATCACCTCGGGGGTGTCGGCTTTGGTATGCGCGCTTTATATGGGCAAGCGGCTGGGTTATCCCAAAGAGCCGATGCCGCCCCATAGCGTGGTTTTGAGTTTCATTGGAGCGTGCCTTCTGTGGGTTGGCTGGTTCGGCTTCAATGCGGGTTCGGCGCTCAGCGCCGGAAGCCTGGCCACGAGCGCTTTTGTTGCGACCCATTTTGCCGCGGCAGCTGCGGCGGTGGGGTGGGCTGGAGCGGAGTGGTTGCGCAACGGAAAACCGAGCGTGCTCGGGGCGATCTCCGGCTCGGTGGCTGGGCTGGTTGCCATTACTCCGGCAGCAGGTTTCGTAAAGCCGATGCCGGCGCTAGTGATCGGATTAATTGCCGGCGTGTTTTGCTACTGGATGGTCGCGAAGGTGAAGGCGCTTTTTGGCTACGACGATTCCCTCGACGCGTTCGGCGTACACGGCGCGGGAGGAACGCTCGGCGCGCTTCTCACCGGCGTTTTCGCATCGAGCACGGTAAATCCGATGTTCAAAGACGCGCAGGGCCACACAATGCCTTCTGGCATGATCGAAGGAAATGCGCATCAATTGCTGAATCAGTTCGTCGGCGTCGCAATCTCATGGGGCCTGGCAATCGTGGGGACTCTGGTAATTCTGAAAATTGTGGACGCAACGATCGGCTTGCGCGTAGCCCCGGAAGAAGAGATCCAAGGATTGGACTTGTCGCAGCATGGGGAGGAAGGCTATTTCTGGGAACCTTCGGCGTAAAATTGCGGGAGGCGGCGGGTTGCGATTTGAGAAAAACGACATGACCAAGGTCGAAGCGGTGATACAAAACTCCAAGCTGGACGCGGTCAAAACCGCTCTGCAGGAGATTGGCGTCGAAGGAATGACGGTGCTTGAAGTGCGCGGCCACGGCCGGCAGAAGGGTCACACAGAGGTCTATCGCGGCCGCGAGTATAGCGTCGATCTGATCCCCAAGACCAAGCTTGAAATGGTATTGGCGGACACCATGGTCGAGAAAGCGGTGCAAGCGATCCTGGGCGCGGCGCGCACGGGAAAAATCGGCGACGGCAAGATTTTTCTCACCAGGGTAGACGAAGCAATCCGCATCCGCAACGAAGAGCGGGGCGAGGCGGCTCTGTAAGCTCGCGATTTCTGGAGCTCCCGAAACAAATTGATAAACTCTCATGAGCACGGCGTCTTCCCTGATCGGTGAACTGCGCGTGTCTCTCGCCGAGTTGTCGGCGAAGATCGCGAAGGCGTTTGCTGAAACCGGAAATGGGCGCACAGCCGTTGCGCAGCGAACCAAGCTCATCGAAGAAATTATCGGGAAGCTCTGGAAAGACCTCGTATCGCCCGATTCCGGCGGACCGAAAGATTTTGCGCTGATTGCGACCGGCGGTTTTGGGCGCGGCTGGCTTTTTCCTCACTCAGACATCGATATTCTTTTTCTCTATGCCGATCGCGGAGGGGAAGCGGCCCACAAAGAGACCATCCGGCGGTTTTCGCAGGAACTATGGGATCTGAAGCTTAGACTCAGCCCGGCATCGCGATATCTGGCGGAGTGCGACCATTTCGACGCCAACAACACCGAATTTACGATTTCTCTCCTGGATTGCCGCTACCTGGCTGGCGAT
>JASICF010000110.1 GCA_030044775.1 Candidatus Sulfotelmatobacter sp.
TGAGGCTCTGATGGCTGAGCAGGCAGCGGTGAGAGATGACTGGAGGTAGGAAAGCCGTGGTCAGGGATTAGTGATTAGTGGTCAGTTGCGGCTGGACCGGACACCTAGCTGATCACTAGCCACTGACCATGGATACTATGTCTTTAAAGGCACAACTCGAAGCGATTATTTATGCGGCGGAGACACCAATCACGACCGAGCAGATAGTGTCGCTGGTGAAAGCGTCGGCGATGGCGGAAGGCACGGCGGACGAGGCCGAGGTGAAGTCGCGCGTGCGGGCAGCGCTCGAAGAGCTGGTTGCGGATTACGGCGCGCAAGATCATGGAATCGAAATCCGGCAGGTCGCCGGCGGGTTTCGCATGTCTACCAAACCGGAGCAGCACGAGATGGTGCGCAGCTTCGCGAAGAGTCTGAAGCCGCCGGTGCGGCTTTCTTTGCCCGCATTAGAAACGCTGGCGGTGATCGCTTATAAACAGCCGGTGACGGTGCCGGAGATCAGTGAGATTCGTGGCGTCGACTCGGGCGGCGTCATCGCGACCCTGCTTGATCGCAAGCTGATCACGACGGCGGGGCGGAAGCAAGTGATTGGAAGACCGATCCTGTATAAGACAACGAAAGAATTTCTGATGCGCTTCGGGCTGAAAGATGTGAGCGAACTGCCGAGTATGGAAGAGTTCGAGAAGCTGGTGGCGGAATCGTTTCAGGGTGAACTAATGCCGGAAGAGGCCACGATCGAGCCCGGCCCGGGTGCTTCGAGCGGGAGTTTTGCAGATACCGGCGGTGACTCAGAACCGGGAGATGCGGAGCCAGTCGCTCAAAATTCCGATTTAAAGTCCAGCGCTTAAGCGCTGCTTTTGTCCGATGGACGACGCGCGCGAAGGCGTGCCCCGATACAACCTCCTTCGGCAGTCCCTTTATGGTGTGACCAGGAATGGGAATCCCTGATGTCTGCTGAACGTCTTCAGAAAATAATTGCCGCAGCGGGGATCGCTTCGCGGCGAAAGGCCGAAGAACTCATCGTTTCCGGTCACGTGCACGTGAATGGAAAAGTAGTCAGGCAACTCGGAACCAAGGCCGATGCGGAGAGGGATCACATTCGCGTCAACGGGAAGCTGCTACAGGGCGCGCAGCGGCACATTTACCTGCTGCTGAACAAACCGAAAGGTTACGTGACCACGGCGAGCGATCCGGAAAACCGGCCGACCGTGATGCAACTGATTCGAGGAGTAAAGAAACGCGTGTATCCAGTGGGAAGGCTTGATTACGCAAGCGAGGGATTGTTGTTGCTCACCAACGACGGCGGAATGGCGAACAAGTTGATGAAGGCCGCGTCGCAGGTACGGAAGACCTATGTGGTAAAAGTTGCCGGCATTCCGACCAATGAAGAGCTCGAAAAATTGCGTAGCGGAGTTTCGATCGCCACCGATGACGGAAGGCGAGTACGGACCGCACCCGCTGGGATCAGGCTGATTAAGGAAGGCAGCAATCCGTGGTATGAAGTCGCGTTGATTGAAGGACGAAACCGTGAAATCCGCCGCATGTTCGAGAGGGTGGGACATCACGTGGAAAAGATCAAGCGAGTGCGGTACGGGCCCCTTACGCTCGATGTTCCCCCGGGAAAGTTCCGCGAGCTGACTTTAAGGGAAGTCGACCAGCTCCGGTCGGCTGTGAATCAGCCGATTGCGCAAGCCGCCAATTCTTAGTGAGCGCCGTTACGGATGCCGGGAGTCCTACAAAGCAAAATCAAGCGAATAATCCAATGGCGCGAAGTAGATTTCCATGGCATGATGTGCGACGAGCATGAGCCGTTTTTTTGACTTAGTTTCAAAACCAGCGCGAGAGATGAGCAGTGCGCTTTCCTCATCACCGACGCGCAACGAGTTCGAGCAGCAGCCGCTGATCAAGCTCGATTCCAACGAAAATCCATTTGGGCCTTCGCCGCGCGCGCTGGAAGCGATAGAAAACGCGGTGGGCATGAGCAATCTGTATCCGGATGACGATTGCCGCCCGCTGCGATTGAAGCTGGCGGCGCATCATGGACTGCCACCTGAACAGGTGCTGGTGACAGCGGGCTCGACAGCGATGCTGGCCTTGCTGTGCCAGACTTTGCTCGGGCCGGGATTGAACGCAGTCACCAGCGAGCGATCATTCATTGTGTACTCGATGGCGGTGCATGCGACGGGGGCGCAGTTGATCGAAGCACCAATGCGCGACGATACTTGCGACCTCGGTGCGATTCTTAATGCGATCGATGCGAACACGCGCATCGTTTTTCTGGCGAATCCGAATAATCCCACGGGAACGATGGTTACCGCTGAGGCAGTCGAGTGGTTTATCGCGCAGGTGCCGGCGCATCTTGTAGTCGTTCTCGACGAAGCTTATTACGAATTTGCTTCGCACTTTGCGATGCTGCGGCGGGTGAATTACTCGAACTCGTTGGACTACGTTGCGCGAGGCGCGAGCGTAGTGGTGCTGCGAACATTTTCGAAAGCGCACGGGCTAGCGGGGCTTCGTGTGGGATATGGCCTTGGACCGTCGGAGCTGCTGGGATATTGTTCGCGCATGCGCAACACATATTCCGTGCCATCGGTGGCCCAGGCTGCGGCTATCGAAGCGTTGGAAGATACCGGGTACACGGCGCAGGTGGCCGAGAGCAACGCCCTACAGGCGCGGTTTCTGGCAGGACAACTGGAAGCCATGGGATACCGGGTCGCGCCGACCTCGGCGAATTTCTTGTACTGCGATACGGGAGAAGATGCGGCGGGTTTCGCGGGACGATTGCGGGAAGAAGGCGTGGCCGTGCGTCCGCTGGGAGCATGGGGTGCGCCGAGCTGCATTCGGGTGACGATTGGCACGCGGGAGCAGAACGAGATTTTTGCGCGGGCGTTACGACGCGTGGGAGTTGCGCATGACCGGCGAGGGCCAGCTGCAATGCGATTCGGCGGTTAGCGCTGCTTGCGGTTAAGCGCGTTCTTGGTCGTGCCGCTACGCGCGCCTCACTTCTTGCGCCTGTTGTTGCGCAGGGCGTCGATCATCGAGGCGATGCGCCTTTCGCGGGTCTCGGGCTTCTTCGCGCCTTCGATTTCGCGCACATATTCTTTCTGGTGGGTAAACGAAAGCTTTTCCCAGGATATCTTTGCTGCGGAATCGGCGGCAATCATCTTCTTCAAGTAAGCCGGAACTTCAACCCTGCGCTCGTCCTCATCGAGCTCCATGACCACATCGATGGTGTCGCCAGCTTGGCAGTGCGCGCCCTCGCGCATTTGCGCATTGACGGCCATCATGTGGCCATCGCCCATGTTCATCAGCGAACTGCGATATGGAAAACCATTGATGGTGCCTTTGACGGGCACGCGGCCCCGCCGTTGAAAAACCTCGACAACGTCAAACGGCGGCTTGATGCCCGCCGCATCCATACCGGAATGACCGATCAGCTTCGTCTTGAATTTGTGTTGTGTCATTTCAGTTCCTTTGCGCCGCGTGATTCGCGAGCAAGTTTCTGATTCGCCAATTCCGCGAGATGCGCGGCGCCGTATAATCCCGCGTCACTTCCCAATACGGCGCGCGTGATTACGGTTTTGCGCTCGCTGTTGCCTGGCGGCTTTGGAGCGTCGTCCTCTTGATTCGAAGGGTTCGCGTTTAATGAGCCTGTACACGTTGCCGAATTGGCGGCAACCGCTCCGAATACAATCGAACGCGCGCATAGCTCATCCATCATCGTGGGAGCGAATGCATCCCACGCACTGGCCACGCCGCCGCCGATGACGTACATTTCAAGATTCAGGACATTCACCAGATCGGCGAGCAGAATCCCGAGATAACGGCCTAAGATCTGAAAAATGTTGCGGGCATTTTCGTCGCCCTGCAAGGCAAGTTGAAAGATCGACTTCGCCCCAAACTCGGCGTCGGACGATGCGGTGTGGGCAAGCGAGCTCGCGCCGTTCGTGATCGCCTCCTGCACCATCCGCTTAATCGCGCTCGCAGAGGCGTACCGCTCGGCACACCCGCGATTGCCGCAGCCGCACGGCGGGCCCAGGGGTTCGACCGTCACATGGCCGAATTCGCCGGCCATGCCATTCATGCCATGCCAGATTTTCCCGTCAAGGATCACGCAGCCGCCGATTCCGGTGCCCAGGGTCAGCATTGCCATATTTCGAACGCCGCGCCCGGCGCCGATCCAGTGCTCGCCCAGCGCAGCTGCGCGCGCATCATTCTCAACAACAACGGGCGCGTGTTTTTCGAGAATTCCGCTTGCGCGCAGGCGGCGCTCGATTTCGGCTCGTGCCGGATAGTTCGCCCAACCGGGAAGGTTGGCAGCCTTACGCATGACGCCGTTTTCTATGTCGATAATTCCTGGCAAGCCCAAACCGACCCCGCAAAGATTGTCGTTCTTGTATTTCGCAATCAATTGCTGAATCGCGCCGCACATTTTCTCGATGGCTGGATCGGGGCCGAGGCTGACGTTGGTTTCGATCGAAACCTTTTCGAGAAGCCGGCCTTCGCTGGTAACCGCGGCGACGCGCAGGTTGGTGCCGCC
>JASICF010000111.1 GCA_030044775.1 Candidatus Sulfotelmatobacter sp.
GCCTCGCAGACGCGAGAAACAATCGGTATCCCATTGCAAAAACGAGCGCAACACCGTCTCGGTATCGCAGTGCAAGTGAAATTGGTGGCCCAGTTTCTCCAGTTCGCGGCGCAGTTCCAGGTGATTGTAGATTTCGCCGTTGAAAACGATGACCACGTTGCCGTCATCGGAGAAGATGGGCTGATCGCCCGACCCGAGGTCAAGGATCTTAAGACGCGCTCCGCCGAGCGAGCACACGCTGGATTCGAACACGCCCTGCTGGTCGGGCCCCCGATGAATCAGCGTGGCAACAGCGCTTTGAATCCGGTCCGGATCAGGTACCGAATGTTTGTGAGTAAAGCCAACGATTCCACACAAGTGGGTGTACCTCGATCGCGCCTTGGTGATCAGATTCCGATCTCGCGAGCCGGCCAGCGGAAACCGGTGAAATCGCAGAACCGAGCTAAAGCGCTCACTGCTATTTATTTATGCCGAAACATCTATGGTAACACCGCAATTTCCAGATTCACAACCGGAGCGCTCATCGGGTAGTGGCTCAGTTTGAAATCGCCGCCGCGCAAGCGTCGCTGGCAGGCCCGTGGAGCACACGAAGAATGAACTCGGTCTTGGCGAGGGTATAAGCCTCGCGGTCCGCGGAGAGCCGCGCCACAACTGCCTTCTTTAAGGTGGCGTAGCGTTGCGCGATCTCAGGGTCCGACCGAAGTCGGTCTCGAAAACGGACTCTATCGTCGAATCGTGGGCCCGGCAGAGTGATGTGAAGATGATGGCTGCGCTGTGGCGAATGCGGCGACAAGCCTTTCACGAAGAAAAAATCGTGCGGGTCAGGATTTTCCGCCCAAAAGAGATAACCCAGGGACTCTATCTCTGGAACGCCCTGCTCGCGCACCACGTCCAGAGACGCAACTGTTATAGCAATGTCTATTACGGGCTTCGCTGCAAGCCCGGGCACGGCAGTGCTGCCGATATGGGCTATCTCGATCAGCCCCAAACGGCTGAGGATAGGCAGCAGGCGTGCTCGCTCTGCCTCATAAAGTGCAGGCCAGCGCGCGTCATAGGGAGTGATCTCGATCTCATCCATCCGGCTCTCTCTTAAAAATTGAGGCTTCACCCCGCCTCACCTGCCTCCCAAGACTACGATGGCAACGCCCGCACAAACCACCATCACCCCAATCCAGCGTCTGGCGGAAACATTCTCGCCGAGAATTAATCTTCCGCCCAGCGCACCTGCGCCGTAGTTGAGGGCCGTCACCGGAACTACCAGACTGACGTTTTGCGTCGTCAGCACCGTCAGCAGGGAAAAGAACGCTGTCGCCATTAACGAGATTCCCGCCCACATCCAGGGGACCCGCACCGCCCGCGCAAAGACTCGCACAATGGCGATGGGGCGAAAGTCCTTGACCTCACCCACTACTTTCATTGCCCGGGTCACGCACAACTCGCCCAGAGTGCCGGCGCCGATGATGAGGACATAGAGAATCAGGTGGTACATTCAGCGTGGCTCCGTGGTCCGCGGAGGCGTGTGTCCCACCACCAGAACCCCCAGGCAAATAACCAGCACTCCAAACCAGCGCAGGGGCGAGATCGCTTCGCGAAGCAGGTAATGCGCAAGCAGCGCGACCATGGCGTAAGAAACAGACGAGGCCGGCTGCACATAGCTGTAGTCGGCCCATGAGAGAACCAGCATGTAAGCCACAAAAAAGCTCAGCAGCGACACGATGCCAGCCCATATCGTGGGCGAAGACAGGATCCGCACCAGGAGGTGCCACGCTTCTGCCAGATTTGTCACCTGGACGGCACCGATCCGCTTCATTCCCTTGCCGAGCAGGACGTTGCCCAGCGGGCCAAATGCCACCATAAAAAGGATGAACAGAAATGTTTTGAAATGCAGACTAGCGGCAGACTTCATGCGTCGCGGCAACTTTCTGTCACGTTCTTTGGCGGCAAGCGGAAGGCGAGATTTGCGACAACTAAATCGATTGCGGTATTTCCGGGAAGCAGCATTGAAGGAAAGATTGCCCAGTTGATGTTACTTGATTTTGCGATTGCGCGCCCAAGAGCACACCCTGGTAATGTGAGTCTCCCGGACCTGCGGCGAACCGGAAGGCGATCAGCACACAGCGGAACAGAAGCGGCCGGTTGGACAAACGCCAGTTATCCTTTAATGCGAGGCTGGATCGACTCCTCGTGAGCTGCCTTGATCGGGCGATTTCAACCAAAATTTACTCTCGTTTACCGTATTTTTACGCAGCATGCGTCCAACTGGTGTTGATATGAATACAGGCGTCTCGGCTGTAGTAACAAAACTTTACATTGCCATCAAACAATTCGACGCAAAAGCCGTAACGTCTATCGATCTGGAGGAGAGTTCGCCTAAAATAGGCGAGTGAAGCCGGAATGCAATTCTTGAAAGCCATTATTTGCTGTCTTTTAATCTCTTCATTTTCGTTAGCGCAAAACGCCACGGGCTCATTGAAGGGCAAAGTCGCTGACCCGTCAGGTGCGCTGATTTCCGGGGCGACGATTACCGCTGTGTCCGCAACGGGAAAGAAGTTTACTGCCACTACCAACGGCCAGGGGATTTATGAGATCAAGGACCTCGCCCCAGGCAGCTATACCGTGACCGCCACTGCTGCGGGCTTCAATACCGATACCGAGCAGAACGTCAACGTGGTCGCCGGCCAGACTCAGCCATTCGATTTCGCACTCAGCGTTGCCACCCAGGAAGAAAAAGTTCAGGTCGAGGCCGAAGGGGCGACTGTCGGCGTCAACCCCTCGGAGAACGCCAGTTCGATCATCATCAAAGGCAAGGATTTGGAAGCGTTGTCCGACGATCCCGACGAGTTGCAATCCGAACTTCAAGCGCTGGCCGGACCCTCGGCTGGACCCAACGGCGGACAAATCTACATCGACGGTTTTACCGGTGGACAAATTCCGCCCAAGTCCGCAATTCGTGAAATTCGCATTAACCAGAATCCGTTCTCTGCGGAATATGACACGCTGGGCTACGGAAGAATTGAAATCTTTACCAAACCCGGCACCAACAAGTTTCACGGCGAAGCATTCGCCGACGGCAACGATTCCGCATTCAATTCCATCTGGAGCCCGGTTTCGGTCGCGCAGCCTGCGTACCACTCGGAATTATTCAACGGCGATTTGAGCGGGCCAATCTCGAAGAACGCTTCGTTTTTTCTGGATGCGCAGCGGCGCGACATCGCCAACGTCAGTATCGTGGATGCGACCGTGCTCAACCCAGAGTTCGAGCAGGTTCCTTTGAACCAGGCCATCTCCAGCCCGGAGACGCGTACCAATATCAGTCCTCGCGTGGATTATCAGCTCAACACCAATAACACGCTCATGATGCGATATCAATTCACGAGAAATACCGAGGATAACCAGGGAATCGGCCAGTTCGCGATCTATCCCTCACAGGCCTACAATCTGCGCGACACAGAGCAAACGCTGCAGATGAGCGACACCCAGGTCATCAGCCCGAACGTAATC
>JASICF010000112.1 GCA_030044775.1 Candidatus Sulfotelmatobacter sp.
TGATGCCGGAGTGGTCCAGCAAGAGACCGGTTGCGCGGTCTAACTCGATCATCGATTTCTCATAGGCTGCTTTGGCCGAAACCAAATTCGACTCCGAAGTTGTCAGCACCGACGCGTCCTGCAAGATCGCGGTGGTTGTGGTGAGCCCGACTTTCAGTTTTTGCTGATCGGCATCGAGAGTCTGTCGTGCCAGGTCGACGGCCGATTGCGCCGCCTCGACGGCAACGCGGTTCTGTTTCACATCGAACTGCGCGTTACGCACTTCGATGCGGACTTGATTTTCCAGTTGGTGCAGCCGCACCTGCGCCTGGCGAAGTTCCAGCACAGACCGAACCTGGTCGGCCTGCGCTTCGCGATTACGCAACGGGATGCTCAACGTCAAACCGAGGCCTTTATCGGGAGCCGATGAATTAACGAGTTGGTTGAGGGCGTTCCCGTACCCGACTGAGTTTGCGGTCTGAAACGGTGGAGGCAGGGTTGGCGGCGTATAGCAATACTTCGCCGCGGGTTCAACGGCACAATTCGGCAGAGCCGAATTTACATTTCCCCCGACGCCTGCTCCGCCGTAATAGGCGAACGCGTTAAGAGTAGGAAGCAGAGCGTTTCGCACCGCCTTGGCGTTAAGATCGCGAGAGTTGAGATCGATGCGCGACTCTACCAGTTCGGCGCGATGATTGAGCGCCTCGTTGATTAGATCCTGCGCTGGAATGACGGGCTCCTGCTGCGGGACAAGCATCGCCGACGTGGGAATCACATCCGCTTCTGCTAGAGTCGGATCCTCGATGCTGCGGCTCACCGCATTCTTCATGAGCAACTCCTGCAACTGCAGGTTGTTCTGCGCAAGAATCAGATTCTGTTGATCCGTTGAAACTGTGCTCTCCGCGCTCACCACCTGGATGGGAGGAGCGGTGCCAACCTTGGCCTGTTTTTTGGAATCATCCAGCGCCTTCTGGGCGTAAGTCAGGGCTTCCTGCTGCACGCGAACGTTTTCGTAGGCATAGACCAGATCCCAGTACATATTTTCGACCTGGTCGACCGTCGTAATGATCTGCAGCCGAAACGCAACGTCGGTAATTTCGCGATTATTCTTAGCGATGCGAATGAAGCGCAGATTGGGCAAACTCCCAAAGCCCTGCAGCAAATTTTGCGTCAATCGGAACTGGAAGTTCGTATTGACCAGCGGAGTGAGCTCGGTGGTGATCAGATTCGAGGTCACGTGCGTATTGTCGAATGCAACACTCAATTCCGTTCCCCATTGAAATCCCTGCGTGTAGCCAAAGTTTGTGGTGTAAGTGTTTTGCGCCACCACTGGGACCGGACTGAAAAGGCTGGTGGAATCGGATTGGCTTTTATCGAGTTGCAGCGTTCCAGTGAGAACCGGATCGAAGCTGGTAATGGGCGATCCGATGCCGAGCGTCGAACTGACCAAGCCGTTGGTGCCGGTACCGACACCCGAGGCGGCGACGGTGGTGCCTCCAGTGCCCGAACCTACTGTGCCCCCGAGGCCGCCGACACCGCCTCCGGGAGTGTTCTGCACAATGCCGGCATTCACACCGAGAATGCTGGCGCCTGACTTGGCGCGCAGATAGTCGGTGGCGGCGATATTCAGGTTGTAACGCGCGATTTCGATATCGAGATTGTTTTCCAGTGCCAGCGCGACGGCGTCGTCAATGGAGAGATAAATCTTGCCGCCCTGCATCAGGGAGTCCATGCGCGGGGCATTGGCGAAATCCGGTTGCGGCAATGCCCGTCCCTCGTACGGCTTAAGAATGTTGGGAACAGTCGGTTGCGATTTCGCGTAATCCTCCAAGTGGATCGCCTGCGGTTGAGCCGATGTCGTTGCCGGTTGCGGCGCCGGCGCTGCCGGTACAGTCTGCGCGGACATCGTCAACCACGGCGAACAGCCGATCACAGCAAATGCAGCCAGCCGCTGGACGGTACGCGCGGCCACACTTCTTCGGGGAGAAGGAACAGACATAATTCGTCTCCTTGAGTAGAACAGGAATGCGTTTGAACTGAGATATGCGTCGGATGCTGGCGCAAAAAATGCAATGCGTCTCTCCATCTTAGCGGGACCACCACGGTGCACGAGAGCGGAGATTGTAAAGAATTGTTAGAAATCAGGCACGGAGCGGCCATGCCTGAAATTTTGACGGTATCTACTGAGGCGGTTCGTTTGTGCCCGCTTGGGGCGCCGGTTGCGCGACCGAGGGCAGGCTCTTGCGTGGCGTGATGTAGGGTGCGCTGGGCATGCGAGTAACCTGGCCACGCACCGCATCGTCGATGCTGACGTGATCGTCATCCAGGAGTGTGCCGGTGGCGCGGGCCAGTTCGACGCGCGATTTTTCGTAGGCGACGGTAGCATTGACCAGCGTCGACTCGGCGGTCGCAAGCTGGCTCTGGTATTGCAGGACCAGTGTTGTCGTGGAAGTGCCGAATTGATATTTCTTCTGCTCGGCATCCAGGGATTCGCGGGCTAGGTCGAGAGCGGCTTTCGCGGAGTCCACGCTGGCCCTGTTTTGCTGGACGGCGTACTGTGCGTTGCGAACTTCGATTCCCACTTGATTCTCGATTTGTTGCAGACGCATCTGCGCCTGGCGGAATTCCAGTTCAGATCGGATTTGCACCGCTTGTGCGGCGCGATTGCGTATCGGGATGCTAAGCGTTAGGCCAATCCCCTTGTCGGGATTTGTAGAGTCAACTAATTGGTTCAGCGTAGGTCCGATGGGGGTAGTCGGGAAGATCGGCTCGGGGTTGCTCGCACTCAGCGGGCCAGGGGCGGCGCAGCCAAATGCTCGCTGCAGCTCCGTCTCTGGCGTCGAGCACTCGTTCGCCGGATTCTGGCTGCCGCCGACGCCAGCTCCACCGTAATACGCGAACAGATTCAAGGTTGGGAGAAGAGCGCTCCGTACTGCGCGATTGCTCAAGTCGCGGCTGTTGAGATCGATGCGCGACTCCACGAGCTCCGCGCGATGCCGCAGCGCATCGTTGATCAGATCCTCAGTGGGCACCACGGGCTCTTGCGCAGGAATATCCATGGTCGAAGATGGAATTACTTCTGCTGTTGCCAACGCAGGGTCTTTTAATGTGCGGGTGAGGGCGTTTTTCATGAGCAGTTGCTCAAGCTGCAGGTTGGTTTGCGCCGCGGTTACCAGTTGTTGATCCTGCGCAACCGTGCTTTGCGCCCGAACAACCTCGATGGGGGCGAGACTGCCGATTTCGACCTGCTTCTTGGTGTCCGAGAGAGTTTTCTGCGCGAAAGCCAGCGATTCATTTTGTACGCGGGCATTCTCGTAGGCGTAGACCAGATCCCAATAAATATTCTCGATCTGGTCGACCGAGTCGATGATCTGCAAGCGGAACGCAACATCGGAGATTTCGCGGTTATTCTTCGCGATACGAATGAAGCGCGTGTTCGCCGCGAAGCCCATGCCTTGCAGAATCGGCTGGGTGATCGTTGCTCTAAAGTTCGAGTTTAGGGCCGGACTGACGCTCGAGAAAAAGCTGTTCGTCGTTTGCCGCTGGTTATTGAAGCCGACCGAAAGATTCATGCCCCAGTGGAATGCCTGGTTGTAGGCGAAATTAACTGTCCCCGTATTCTGAACGAGACTTGTATCAGGCAGAACTCCCTGGAAGATGCTGGTTGCAGTTTGGCTCAGATGATCGTCCTGTAACGTTCCGGTCAGCACGGGATCGAATGGACCAATCGTCGGTCCAACACCGAGAGTCGAACTTACCAGACCGTTAGTGCCGGCGCCGATGCCGCCCGCGCCGAGACTGGTACCGCCGCTCGCCGCTCCCGAGTTGGCTCCAATTCCGCCCACCCCACCGCCGGGCGTGTTCAAAACTGTGCCGCTCGGCGTGCCGAGAATGGATGCTCCTGCGCGGGCACGCAGCACATCGGTATCGGCAATGTTGAGGTTGTAGCGGGCGATTGCGATGTCGAGATTATTTTCCAGCGACAGCGCAATGGCATCGTTGAGCGAAAGATAGAGCTTGCCATCGTGCATCAAATCCTCGACGCGCGGGGAGTTGCTCAAATCCGGCGGAGGCAAATGGCGCGGCACATAAGGTGCGATTGGATTGGGGAAATGCGGCGCCGGCTTCGAATAATCCACCATGGGCAGTGGACGGGTCTCCGGAGTATTTTGCGGCACAGGCGTCGCCGGCGCCTCTTGAGCGCCGCACAGCATCGACATTCCCAATAGAACTGCGGCGATCGTCAGCCGCGTAACCGATTTGAAACATGGCAATAGCATCTACTTTTCTCCGTCTCAAATAATGCGCGAGGCAAGGATTATTGAGTTTCGCTTTCAGCGATCTTCCTGTGATAAGACTGCAGATCTCCAAAACTCAAAGTCTGTTACGCAATCCCAGGGTCTAGGGTTCCTTAAATCCTGGGTCTTAAATCTGAGGTTCCTGAGTCAGAACTGCCTGCGCCCCTTTTCCAACCGATTTCTCCTCAGCTCTCCGGCGCGGCGGTCAAAATCGAAAAGTGGAGCGGTCTCGGAGGAAAATTAAAACGCACCAGTATATCTGAGGGAGAGCGCCTCCTCTTAGAACTGCTAGCACGCTGAAACTGATAAAGTGCTGACCAACGCTGTCCAGCTTTTGGACGCGCGAAGGGATGCCGGGGTGGCGTTCGCTCCCGAGCGTGAAAGGCATTGGATGAAGCGGCGAACTCGCGGGACTCGAAAGATCGCATGCGCAATCTCAAGCTGATTCTCTCCTACGACGGATCGGAATTTGCCGGATGGCAGGTGCAGCCCGACTCCCCAACGGTGCAGGGCACACTCGCCTCAGCCATTGGACGAATTACTGGCGAAAAGGTCTTGCCGCAGGGCTCGGGAAGGACCGATGCAGGGGTTCACGCCTTGGCCCAGGTTGTCACATTCGTGACGGAATCATCGGTTCCAGCTGCGAATTTTGGGAAAGCCCTGAACGATCTTTTGCCGTCCTCCATTCGTGTCCTTGAAGTTGTTGAGGTGGATTCCCGCTTTCACGCGCGCAAATCCGCGCGCGGCAAGACCTATCGCTATCGAATTTATCGTGCAGGGATTTGCCCGCCATTTCTCGCGCGGTATGTGTGGCATTACCCGTTTCCGTTGGAGGAAGCTTCGATGGAGGAAGCTGCGCGACTGCTTGTTGGCGAGCACGACTTTACCTCGTTCACCGCTGTCGATCCCGAGCGCGGCAGCGAGGATGCACCCCCGTCGAATGTGCGTACTATTTTCTCTTCGGCTTGGGGGCGGCAGGACGATGAATTGGTTTATACCGTAAAGGGCAATGGGTTTCTTCACCACATGGTCAGAAACCTGGTAGGGACATTTATATTGGTGGGCAAGGGCACGTTGCAGCCGAATGATATTGCGCGCATCCTGGGAGCCCGCAACCGCTCGGCGGCGGGAGCGACGGCTCCGGCAAACGGACTGTATTTAGTGAACGTACAATACTGAATCGTACCTCGCTGCCCTGTTGCGGAGCGATGTGGGTAATGCGCAAGAAGCTGTGAGCAGTGCATTCGGGTTACAATGGCGCTCGTAGAGCCGAATTCGGCGGCCTTGCGCCGGAGATTCGAGGCTCGCAGAATCGAGGAAAGTCATTGGCGACTGGCGAAACCATGGTGGTAAGCACGCAGACTCCAGCCCAGCTCCCGCATCATAAAGTCAAAATTAAAAAGGCAAGGCAACGCGCCTGCAATGAGAAGGACGAAAAAGGCAAGTATTGCGGCGGGCACTTAAAACGCTGGTTCTATGGCGTCGATGTGGTCGAACGCGACTGCGGCGACATTGAAAAGGCCTGGGGACCCGATGCCGAGGTCTATCGTTGCGAGAACTGTCGCGCTCTGTATTTGCCAAATCCTGAAGACCCGAAGGTGAATGTTGCCGGCGAGGGCACCAAATCTGTGTTCGGGCTGACCTTGCCGCCGAAAGAGAAATGAGCGAACGGTTTGAGCCGCAACTGAAACCGGATCATCGATTCCTCTCCCTTTTGGGCAAGGATGGACCTCTTGCGAAGGTTTTTGGGCCGGCGGTTCGTATCTTGACGCTCGTAGCCCGCAGGTTTCCATGAACACCTCCGAACTCATTTACGACTGGAACAAAAATTATCCCCCCGGACTAAAACCATCTGGGCCGGTGCTCCTCAATGACGAGAGCCTGCGTGATGGAT
The DNA here is from genome assembly GCA_030044775.1 of Candidatus Sulfotelmatobacter sp. Taxonomy (GTDB): domain Bacteria; phylum Acidobacteriota; class Terriglobia; order Terriglobales; family Acidobacteriaceae; genus Sulfotelmatobacter. Next base: position 6,172 of record JASICF010000112.1, read on the forward strand.
TGCAATCGCCGTCGGTGCGCGATCCTTCCATTCCCGAGAAGATCGAAATCCTGCATCTCATGGAAGCGCTGGGCATCAACTCGCTCGATTTAGGTTTACCCGGCGCGGGAGCCCGCGCAGTCGAGCATGTCACCGCCCTGGCGCGGGAAATAGCTGCACACAAAATGAAGATTCGCGCCAACTGCGCAGCGCGCACGCATGAGAATGATATCCGGCCGATCGCCGAAATTGTGCAGAAGACCGGTCTGCCGATTGAAGCGGCCACATTTATCGGTTCGAGCCCAATTCGACGATTTACCGAGGGCTGGACCGGTGACTTTCTTTTGCAGACTACCGAGAAGGCCGTCAAATATGCGGTTTCGCTTGGGCTCGATGTCATGTATGTCACGGAAGACACCAGCCGCTGCGACCCCGAAACGGTGAAGCGGCTGTACACCACCGCCATCAATTGCGGCGCGCGTGCGATAGTCATCTGCGACACCGCCGGCCATGCCACGCCCGTGGGCGCGCTAGCACTGGTGCGGTTTGTCATGGAAGAGGTAGTGGTGCCTTCCGGCGAGAAGATTCGCGTCGATTGGCACGGCCACAGCGATCGTGGTCTTGCGATCGCGAATTCGATGGCCGCCGTCATCGCGGGAGCGAATTGCGTTCATGGGTGCGCCGTTGGCCTCGGTGAGCGCGTAGGCAATACTCAGATTGATCAAATGCTGGTGAATCTTAAACTGATGGGTGTCACTCCGTGGGATGAACAGGACCTGACCCAACTGAAGCAGTATTGCCAGGCTGTGTCGCGCGCCACTGGAGTACCGATTCCGGCGAATTATCCGGTAGTTGGTGATGATGCGTTTCGCACGGCAACAGGAGTTCATGCGGCCGCGATTATCAAGGCGTATCACAAAAACGATGTCGCGCTCGCCAACACGGTGTATTCCGGTGTACCTTCGCATGTGTTTGGGCTTGAGCAGATCATCGATATCGGCCCGATGAGCGGGAAATCGAATGTGTTGTTCTGGCTGGAGCGGCGCGGCATTCCGGCGAGCGAGGAACTGGTCGACCGCATTTATCAGCGTGCCAAAACCAGCGATCATACGTTGAGCGACGCCGAAATTGTCGAGTGCCTGCCCACGACTGTGAAGCCGAATTAAGCGCGCCTGAATCTTGATCGTCCATGGCGGAGACTGATTACAAACATCTGAAGCACGCAGTTCTCGGAGCCGGTGGTGTCGGCGGATTAGTCGGCGCCTGCCTGGCTCAGGCCGGCGCTCAAGTCACGCTCGTGGTCCGGCCCGAAAGGCTTGCGAATTATCCCAGACAACTA
>JASICF010000113.1 GCA_030044775.1 Candidatus Sulfotelmatobacter sp.
GGACCCCAAACCGCAGCCTCAAATTGCAGAAACTGACTGTAGGGAGCGCTGTGATCACAGGTTGGATCCTGAAAGCCGTTTTCCGCCCATCCGACGATTTTCCCTTCGTTGTTAACGCCGGCAGCGTAACTGTCAATGCCTCCGGGAAAAGCCGGGAGCGGACTCATCACGCCGTCCTGCCACGCGAAACCATTGCATACGGAGCCATCCGGCCCAAAGAAAAACCATGCGCAACTCCAGGTCTCGCCCAACGGATTCGCTTCTGCGGTCTCCGCAATGCCCACGATCTCGCCGCGCGTGCTATGGTTTGGCCAGGAAACGTTACTGTTCGGTCCGCCCAATGTGCCGAGATTGACTGGAACTCCCAGCCACAGCACGGCGTTCACTGTCGTGTTCGTCGCAGAGTTATCGCCGCCAGAGACCCAACCAAGGTCGTTGATGCCGACCGGCTCGGGAATGCCCCCAAGCGGCCCGGTCCCAAGATTGAAGACGTAATATTTGGGGGTTTGGCTGGGTGCTTGCGATTGTGCCACCGACATGCTTCCCGCGAATAGAACGATAAGCAAAGTGATGGCAGAAATTCTTACCAGTGCTTTGGTTTCCATGACCGTCTCTCCATGCTGAAATTCTGGCGAACCGGTTCAACATAGATCGATTTACCCTTCCGCATTGGACGTTTTTGGACCTCGCCCCCTCTCGGCCTGGACGTTTTCGGACTTCGCTCCCGAATACCGTCAGGAAGGGTCTATCATGAATTGGTGCATGCATCTCGATTGGCGAACCTGCTCCCGCGCGCGCCTCTCGCGCGATCCGCGCTTTGATGGAAAGTTCTTCATCGGTGTAATCGGAAGCGGTGTCTATTGCCGCTCGATTTGCCCTGCGCCCACGGCGAAGGAAAAGAATTGCCGCTATTTCCCGACTGCCGCAGCCGCGGCCGAAGCCGGATTTCGCCCGTGCCTGCGCTGCCGCCCCGAATGCTCGCCCGGTACGCCCGCTTGGATCGGGACTTCGAATACGGTTTCGCGCGCCCTCCGCCTGATCGGCGAGACTGGACTCGAAGATGGCGGCGTCGAAGCCCTCGCCTCGCGCCTCGGCATCGGTTCGCGCCATCTGCGTCGATTGTTTTTAAAACATCTCGGTGCAACCCCAACCGCCGTGGCGCATACCCGCCGTCTGCATTTCGCGAAAAAACTGATCGACGAAACCAGACTGCCGATGAATCAGATCGCGCTTGCCTCCGGGTTCGGCTGCGTCCGGCGTTTCAACGACGGCATCCGTCGGATCTATCATCGGACTCCGTCGCAAATCCGGCATATCGCGCGGCAGAAACAAAGCCAGCCCGAAAATCAATACCTTTTCCGCTTGCGCTTTCGTCCGCCCTACGACTGGAAGGCCATGCTCTCATTCCTTGCCCCTCGCGCGATTCCCGGCGTCGAAGCGGTCGAAAACGGCTGTTATCGGCGCTCTATTTCGCTGCATGACGACCATGGCTGGTTTGAAATCTCCTTTGACGAGCCCAATCATGCTCTTCTTGCCCGTGTTGAGTTCGGCGATCCCCGCTCTCTCTTCTTTATTACCGAGCGCATCCGCGCCATGTTCGATCTGAATGCCGACTGGGCATCGATCGCGAATGGCTTGAAGACCGATCCTCAATTGGCGTGCTGCATGAAAGCCCATCCCGGATTGCGAGTACCGGGATGCTGGAATGGCTTTGAACTCGCCGTCCGCGCGATCCTCGGCCAGCAGATCAGTGTCAAGGGTGCTTCAACTCTTTCCGGCCGGCTCGCCGCAAAATTTGGCCGGCCCTTCACTGGCCCCGCGGGCATCACACGCATCTTTCCATCACCCGAAATCATTGCCCGTTCGAGGATCGCGGCCATCGGTCTACCGAAATCCCGCGCCGAGACGATCCGCTCTCTGGCTTGCGCGGTCACGGATGGAAGAATCGACTTCGAAAACGTCCTCGACGCCACCGAGTTTCGCGTTCGCCTTCAGGAGATTCCCGGCATCGGGAAGTGGACCGCTGAATATGTCGCTATGCGCGCTCTCGGTGAGCCAGATGCATTCCCATCGGGCGATCTGGGGCTATTGCGGGCCCTGGGGTTGAGTAACCCGCGCGAACTCGAGCACCGCGCCGAAGCCTGGCGGCCTTGGCGCGCCTACGCCGCCATGCACCTGTGGAGTATGCCCCGTGACCGCGCCGCATCTTCCAGGCAATCGCTGCAGTTCCCCGTAATGGAGTCGGCAAGCCTCGCTCCGGCCTGAGGGGTCTGAACGACTTCCCGACGGCCAGACCAAAAGTGCTTTATAAGCCACCACGTTAGGTCACGTAATCTTGCTTCGTTGCCATCCCGCCTCTATACTCTGAACGTTTGGCCTGTTTTCCCGGAGACCGAAACGGCCGGCGGCATTATCCAGGATCGCAATTCCTTTGTTGGTTAAAACCAGAACGCCTGAGACCGCAATAATCTGGAGACGATTTCGATGACTACTACCCTCACGACTCCTCCTCAAGTCGATAAAGAATCCAATCCGTGGGAATCGCAGCGGGCACGCTTCGACCTCGCTGCGCAGAAACTCAATCTGGATGACGGCCTGTGGCGCGTTCTGCGTTATCCCAATCGTGAACTCACGGTCTACATCCCTGTGCAGATGGATGACGGCCGTCTCGAAGTCTTCACCGGATTTCGCGTCCAGCACTCGATCGCCCGCGGCCCAGCCAAAGGCGGCGTTCGTTACGCTCCCGATGTCACCCTCGATGAGGTTCGCGCCCTCGCCAGTTGGATGACCTGGAAGTGTGCCGTGGTGAACATTCCCTTTGGCGGCGCGAAGGGCGGCATCATTTGCGATCCCCACAAAATGTCGATGGGCGAAATCGAACGCATGACCCGCCGTTACACCTCGGAACTCATTGAATTCATCGGTCCTGAAAAAGACGTCCCCGCTCCCGACGTCAACACCAACGAGCAGATCATGGCCTGGATGATGGATACCTTCTCCATGCACATGCGCCAGACCGTAACGGCCGTCGTCACCGGAAAACCCATCAACATTGGCGGCTCGCGCGGCCGCCGCGAAGCGACCGGCCGCGGCGTAATGGTGGTTTGCGATGAGGCTATTAAGAAGCTCGGCATTCCCCGCGACAGCGCTCGCGTCATCGTGCAAGGTTTCGGCAATGTCGGCTCGAACGCCGCTCACCTCATGCATCAGGCTGGCTACAAGGTGATCGGCATCGCGGAAGTCGGTGGCGGACTGTACAACAAAAATGGAATCGACTTGGCCAAGCTGGTCGACTATCGTCAGAAAAATGGCACCGTGCACGGCTTCCCCGGCGCCGAATCCTATGACGCCGCAGACCTGTTGACGACCGAATGCGAAATTCTTATCCCCGCAGCCACCGAGAATGTCATCACCTCCCGCAACGTCGACCGCGTGAAGTGCCGCATTCTGGCCGAGGGTGCCAACGGACCGACTACCTCGGCTGCCGATGACGTATTGAGTGACAAAGGTGTCTTCGTTATCCCGGATATTCTGGCCAACGCGGGCGGCGTCACTACTTCCTACTTCGAATGGGTGCAGGATCGCCAGGGCTATTTCTGGAAGGAAAGTGTCGTCAACGAGCAACTGCAGGAGATCATGATCTCCTCCTTCAACGATGTGGTTCGCTACGCCGAGACGCATCACGTAAATAACCGCATCGCGGCCTATATGCTGGCGATTGATCGCGTGGCGTACACGATCCGCCAGCGCGGCATTTACGCGTAAGGAGGCAACAATGCGCAAGGCCTGGATGCTGGCCCTTTTGACGCTCGTCGCGAATCTGGCTCTGTTGCAATCGGTGGCGGCCGCGCAGTATACGCGAGAAGCCGGGAC
>JASICF010000009.1 GCA_030044775.1 Candidatus Sulfotelmatobacter sp.
GAAGCGGCGGATGCAAATCCGCCGCTTCTTCATTTTGTTTTCATCTGCGCGGTCCGAACCCATGCTTCTGCAGGACCATGTGGTGCCGGCTCAGTTCTGTCAGAATCCGTCGCCACCTGACAATTTTTGTTAGTCCTAATCGGCCTCTTTGTCGATTTCGGTTCCATTTCGCCTTGTACTCCTGCAATTGCGAGATGGATGAAGCATAAGCTCCCGCCGAATTGCCCCGTATCGCCTTCCAAATCGAGATGGAATCCCTCACTTTCTTCTTTTCTCTGAACGGAATAGCAGGAATGGGTTACCACCGAAACCAGCCAACACAGGCGGTTTGGTCCGGTAAATGCGAGCACTTATGTGATTCCCTGGGCGGAGAAGCTCACTCAGGGAAGAAGTCTTGGGATCAACCTATGCGCAAACACCGCGGCTTTTCACTAATCGAACTGTTAATCGTTGTTGCGATCATCCTGGTTATCGCGGCCATCGCCATTCCCAACCTGGTACGCGCTCGCATGGCCGCCAACGACTCGTCCGCCGCTGGTTCAATGCACGCCATCGATGCCGCGGAGGTTGGCTATTTCGGGACTTACGAAGCTACCATCGGATTTGCGGCCACCCTGTCGCCGCTGGGTGGCGCCAGCCCGTGCACCCCAAGCTCGACCACGGCCTGCCTCATCGATAATAACTTGGCTACCAATGGCGGTGGAGTCGGCAAGAGCGGCTATTCTTTTGCCGCCACCGGGTCGGCCAGTTCCGGCAGCGTCGTCAACAATCAGTTTTACGCGACCGCGACGCCCAACAGCAATATGACCGGCACCCGGGCGTACTGTTCCACCGATGACATGGTGATTCGCCTTCAACCGTCAGGAACCATAACTCTGGTCGCCAGCTACTCGGCTTGCCAGGCGCTGACGGCAATGTCCAATTAGGGTCCTCCTGACGCACGCAGCCGCGCCCGGTACTTGGGTCACTTGTGATCTCTGGGAGAGCCCACTAAATTGAAATCTAAGGCCGTACTTCCAGACGGATCACAATAGCGTGGGTATCACTTTCCCGCAAATCGAAGTTGCTCGTGAGCGACGCGTCACCGAGACTTCGCAAAGCTTTGAACGTCCCAGCGCATGGATCACTTTGCTCAATGCTCTGTTTTTCTGTGCCAGCCGCCTCGCCTTCGGCGGATTTCTGCTGGTGACCTCCGTCTATTGCCTCCTGATGTGTGTTCCATTTGCCTATTTTGGCTTCATTCATAACGCACTGTTGAGCTGGCTGCCGCCCTTCGTGCGGCTACACGGTTTGATCTACGGAATTCTGCTGGGACCCATAGCGCTAACCTTCATCCCGGATTTGCGGCGCAAAGAAACTCGCGGTGCAGCCGCCAGTTTCCTTGCTTTGAACGCGGGTATTTTTGTTTACCTTTGGACCAGGTCATCGTTAGCGAATCTACAGCCGGATTTCACCAGTTATCTTTGGAGTCTGTTTTCTTTGTTCCCCATTCTCTGGTTGGCAGTGTTCGACCTGTCTCGAGCCGGCGCAAGTGAATCCCGATGGCTGAAGAAACGTCATGGCCTGAAACTGGCGCAGATTATTATTGCGGCAGTCATCGCCTCCTTTGCCTTCGCGTGCATTTCCGCATTGCGCGAAATGCTGCAAAGCAATAGCATCGCCGGCGGTCTCGCGCTGCGTGGTCTCGGTGCCAGCCTGTGCTTTCATGTCACGATCTTCCTGGTCGTCGGCCTGATTCTGGTCGTGATAAAACTCGCGGTAAAACGCACCTCGTCGCCCGAATTGCTCAATTTCATCCTCGCCCGCATTCTGGCCTGGTTTCTTTTTGCCGAGCTGCTGCGAACCCTGATTCTTCCCACCATATCCTTCCAGGGCGTCCAGGCCGATATCTTCACCGCGATCGTTTCGATCGCGATTTTGCTAACCGGCTTTGCCATCTCGGCCAACTGGCGAATGCTCATCGCCGATTTCCCCCGCCATGCCTGGAGCAAGCTGGCCGCTCTCTGGTATCCGCTCGCCGCAGTCGTTCTATTGGCTTCCGCGTACGCGATTCCCGCCCTGATCGGTCCGACCGACTGGGACTTCGTGCTGCAAAGAATGGCGGTTCTTGCGGTTTGGCTTTTCGTTCTGCAGGTCGTTTACTGGAGCGGTTTCCGCATTCGCCGAAAAACGGAAGCGATTGCCCTTGGGCTTGTGATTACTGCTTCCGTGGCTGGTTTTGCCGGCTATGGAAAATCTGCTCTGTACAATCCCGCTGTGTCATCGACCTCTCGCGATTTCCTCGATACCTACGCCGGAACGGACATTTCTTTCAAAACCGCATACGACGTGCTTTCTTGGTCGGTTCACGACAAGGCTTACGGCCGCTTCTATGAATTTCTTAAACAACACACAAATTTGGGCTCCGACACTCCCGTCAATCCTGTCGATCTTCCTATCGTTTCCGATCTGCGGCCGACCCCCGGGACCAAGCCAAACATCTTCGTCTTCGTCATTGATAGCCTGCGGCAAGACTATATTTCGCCTTACAACCCGTCCGTCGATTACACACCGGAGATTGGCCGTTTTGCGCGCGACAGCGTGGTCTTGAAAAATGCTTTCACCCGCTACGGCGGAACCGCGCTCTCCGAGCCTGCGATTTGGGTCGGAGCCATGCAACTCCACAAGCAGTACATTCAACCCTTTTATTCGATGAACAACCTCCAGAAACTCCTGGAGACCGACGGCTATCACAGCTACGTCAGCCTCGATCCAATTGTGTACGCGATCTCGCAGCGGTCCGAAGCAGTAACACCCCTGGACACAGATAACAAGGGCTGGGGCGACCTGGATTTTGTCCCTACCCTCAAAGAACTCGAAAACAAAATCGATTCCCGCTCCGACCCGCAAAAGCCAATCTTTGCTTACACGCAGCCGCAAAATGTTCACACCCTCACCCTGGAGCGTTCCAAGATCAAGGGTGGCCGCCATGGAGCCATCCTGTATGAACTAAAAAGAATGGATACCGCGTTCGGAGAGTTTGTCCGCTTTTTGCAGGAGCGCGGCCTCTACGACAACAGCATCATCATTCTTACCGCTGATCACGGCGACTGTTACGGCGAGTTTGGCCGGTGGGGACACGCCGATTTCCTGTTTCCGCAGGTAATGCGTATTCCGCTGATCATCCATCTGCCTCCGCGAATGCGCGACCAGATGACCTGGGATGCCAGTCAGGTCGCTCTCTCGACCGACATCACCCCGACCCTCTATTACCTCCTCGGCCATCGGCCCATTCTTAACAAAGAACTGTTCGGCCGCCCACTTTTCACCCAGTCGTTGCAGGAACAGACTCCCTATCTTCGCCCCTATTACCTGCTAGTTTGCAGCTACGCGCCGGTCTACGCCATCCTTGATGGCAAAGCACGGTCACTGTTCATCGTGGATGCTGTCAACCTTAAAAACTACTATTACGATCTCACCGAGGATCCTACAGGCGCACACAATCGCCTGACGATGCAGTTGCGAGACGAGAACGAGGCCCTCATCCGCCAGCAGCTTGGATTGCTCGATAAACTCTACAATTGGCAGCCATCCGCGCAGCCTTGATGGCGAAGCCGGGGCTCTGACCACGTTTCTGCTTTTACTTTCGTAATCTCCCCATCTGTTCCCTGCGCATACTCTGAATTTCTTTCGATATAATTTTTTCAGGCCTTGGGAGATCCTTGTCTCCCGAACTTGTCATGCCTTCCATCGAGATTTTAGGACTGGAAAAAACGTATCAGGTGGGCTTCTGGCGCAGGCGGCCAAAGCAGGCCCTTCGCCCGCTTCATCTTCAGGTGGAAGACGGCGAAATCTTCGGTTTTCTCGGGCCTAACGGCGCCGGCAAAACCACAACCCTGAAACTACTCATGGGATTGATTTTTCCCACCTCCGGTTCCGCCCGCATTCTTGGCCGCGAGTGGACAGATCCAGGGGTTAAGGCGCAGATCGGCTTTCTTCCCGAGCAGCCTTATTTCTACGATTACCTCACCGCGCAAGAATTGCTGGAATACTACGGTCAGCTTTCTGGCGTGCCCGGCAAGCAGCGCAGGCACCGGATCGGGCAGGTCCTTCACCAGGTGGGCTTGCGCGATGTGCAGGGCCTACAACTGCGCAAATTCTCGAAAGGCATGCTGCAGCGCGTTGGAATCGGCCAGGCCATTCTCCACGATCCCAAACTCGTCTTCTTCGATGAACCCATGTCCGGCCTGGATCCCATGGGACGCCGGGAAGTCCGCGATCTAATGGAGCAACTCAAGCACGAGGGCAAAACCGTATTCTTCTCCACCCATATACTTTCCGACGCTGAGGCTCTCTGTGACCGCGTCGCGATCATTCACAAAGGAGAAGTTCTGCGCGTCGGCGCCGTCGATGATCTGACCTCCAGCGTTCGCGGCAAAGTGGAAGTCATATGGCAGGGCACACAGATTCCCGCCTCGATCAAGGCTCTCGGAGCGGAATGCCATGTCACTGCCGAAATGGTTCGCGCCATCCTCGATGAGAAACAGCAGGATGCCGCCATCGACGCTCTGCGGCGCGATCGCCTGCGTCTGATTTCCGTTACTCCCGTGCGCACTTCCCTCGAAACCTATTTCGTCGAAAAACTGCGCCACGCCGAAACCTCCGCTGGCTCCATCGCAGGAGGCGTGTGACATGAAAACCAGTATTCCCCACATCGCATCCAACACATTTCGCGAGGCTGTCCGCGACCGCGTCCTCTATAACCTCATCGCCTTCGCTTTGCTGCTTTCCGGCGCGGCCATCCTCGTCGGCCAGATTTCCATTGAGATCGAAAAACTGGTGGTTATCAATCTCGGTCTCACCGCGGTTTCCTTATTCGGGGTGGTCATCGCCATCTTTATCGGCATCGGCCTGGTCTCAAAGGAAATCGAAAAACGCACGCTTTATACCGTGCTTTCCCGTCCAGTCCGCCGCTGGGAATTCATCATCGGCAAATTCTTTGGCCTCGCCGGCACTTTGACAGTCAATACCTTTTTCATGGCGATCGGCGTGTTTGCCGCGCTGTTCTACGTTTCTCACCGGTTTGTGCGCGCCGACGCACTCATTTTTGTTGCTTTGTATTTCATCATTCTCGAATTCCTGATCGTCTGTTCTCTGTCGCTGCTCTTTTCCTCATTTTCTTCGCCTTTGCTTTCGGCCGTGTTCGCTTTTTCGCTTTTCGTGATCGGCAGCTTCTCCGACGATCTCCGCAACTTCGCAGGCATGGCGCACGGCGTCTCGCGCTGGCTCGCCACCGGAGCAGCTTATCTCGTGCCCAATTTTTCTGCCTTTAATGTGATCACTTCAATCGCTCACGAACAGCCGGTTGCTGGCCAGTTGATTTTGCAGAACACTCTTTACGCTTTGTTCTACGCCGCCATGGTGCTCAGCGGGGCCGTGCTCATTTTTGAGCATCGCGATTTGAAATGAAGATTTGAAAATGAAACACCGCCGCACAGTCACCGTCCTCGCCGTCGTCACGCTGACTATCTCGCTCGCCGCCAGTTCGTTCATTCTCCATCGCGTCGATCAGCTTCACCCTCAGGCGGCCCTCGATGAAGTCCTGTTTCTCAGTTCCCCAACCGTCATCAAGCGCGCCGGCCTCGGCTACGACGGTCTGATGGCTTGCATCTACTGGACTCGCGCCGTGCAATACTTCGGCTATCGCCATCACTTCCATGCGACCAGCTATAACCTGCTGGCTCCGCTTCTTGAAATCACGGCTCACCTCGACCCGCATCTCATCATCGCTTACGAGTTTGGCGCCAGTTTCTTGTCGCCCAAACCGCCGCAGGGAGCCGGAGAACCCCAGCGAGCCGTCGACCTCATGCAGTATGGCATCCAGCAGAATCCCGGCAACTGGCGTCT
>JASICF010000114.1 GCA_030044775.1 Candidatus Sulfotelmatobacter sp.
TTTGTCGCCCTCAAATTTCTGCCTGCTGAGGTCGCCCAGGATGTTCAGGCGTTAGCCCGTTTTCAGCGCGAAGCCCGGGCGGCCTCAGCGCTGAACCATCCCAACATTTGTACGATTCATGAGATCGACGAACAGAACGGGCAGGCTTTCATCGTCATGGAGTTTCTCGATGGCATGACGCTGAAGCACAAAATCGCGGGCCAGCCGATGGAAACTGAGCTGATTCTGACTCTTGCCATCGAAATTGCGGACGCTCTGGATGCGGCGCATTCCGAAGGCATCGTGCACCGTGACATCAAGCCCGCCAATATTTTCGTCACCAAAAGGGGACACGCGAAGGTTCTTGATTTCGGTCTGGCCAAAGTTGCTTCTACAACCGCCGGCGCGGAGCCGGGAGCAACCATCGGCAGCGAAGAGCACCTGACCAGTCCCGGCGCCACCATTGGAACCATCGCCTACATGTCGCCGGAGCAGACCCGAGGCAAGGAGCTCGATGCCCGCACCGATTTGTTTTCATTTGGCGCGGTGTTGTATGAAATGGCGACCGGCACTGTTCCATTTCATGGCGACACCTCCGCGCTTATTTTCAAAGCTATCCTCGATTCCGAACCGCCGCCGGTGGTTCGTTTTAACCGTGATATTCCTTCCCGGCTGGAAGACATCATCAATCGGGCCTTAGAGAAGGACCGCGATCTGCGCTTTCAGAGCGCAAAAGAGATGCGCGCCGAGTTGCAACGGCTCAAGCGCGATAGCGCAGCCGGGCGAACATCCGCAGCTTCGGGAACGGTTCCCGTTGCCCAGGAGCTTGTACCTCAAGCTGCAGTCCGTACCGATGCGCCGGGACCCGGCACTATGCCCGCAGTGGCCTCATCCGGTTCGTCGTTGGAACATGGGGTCCGGCCGGCGATTGTTGCGTCCGCCCGGCGTACATTCTGGAAAATTCTCGTTCCAGCGGTCATGGTGGTGATGGCGGCAATCGCCCTGGGTTTTTATCTGCACTCGCGTTCCGCGGTTCCCGCAGGGAAAACCACGCCACTCACCGAGAAAGACACGGTTGTGCTCGCCGATTTCGACAATACAACCGGAGATGCGGTCTTCGATGACGCGCTTAAGCAGGCGCTCGGCGTCGAATTGGGGCAATCGCCTTTCCTCAACATTCTTTCCGACCGCAGGGTCGCCCAGACCTTGAAGCTGATGGGGCGCCCATCTACCGACCATATTACCCGCGAAGTCGCGGCCGAGTTGTGCCTGCGCACCGGCAGCAAGGCATTCATTCTCGGATCCATTTCCAATCTCGGCGGTCAGTATGTGATTGGGATCGACGCAATCGGTTGCAGCACGGGAGACACGCTGGCGAGAGAGCAGGAACAAGCAGCCGGCAAGCAGGATGTATTGAAAGCCCTGAACAGCGCCGCTTCCAAGCTCAGGAGCCAGCTGGGCGAATCGCTGGCTTCTGTGCAAAAGTTCGATGTGCCCGTAGAAGCCACAACCCCTTCGCTCGAAGCGCTCAAAGCTTTCAGTCTGGGAGTTACCACTTTTCGTGCGAAGGGCAACGCAGAAGCGATTCCATTCTACAAACGGGCAATCGAGCTTGACCCTACTTTTGCCGTCGCCTACGCCAGCCTTGGCGTGGTTTATGGAAATCTGGGCCAGGCAAGCTTAGCTACTGAAAATCTGAAGAAAGCCTACGAGCTTCGCGATCACGTTAGCGAGCGCGAGAAGTACCGCATTACCTCCATGTACTATCAGTCGGCCACCGGCGAGATCGAGCAGGCGACTCAGGTTTACGAAATGTGGGCCAAGAGCTATCCCCAGGATTCTGTTCCTCCGGGGAACCTGGGCGTCACTTATGGAATTCTCGGGCAATACGACAAGGCCCTTCAGGAGGTTCAAGAATCCCTGCGGCTGGAGCCGACGGCGATTGCGTATACCAACCTGGCGTCGTTTTATCTTTGCACTGGACAAATAGACAAGGCCGAGGCAACGGTGCTTGAGGCGGAAAAAAATAACTTTGCGGGCGAGCTTCTGCATTGGTTCATCTACCAGATGGCCTTTCTTAAACGCGACAGCGCAGAAATGGCCCGTCAGGTGGCATGGGCCTCCGGCAAGCCGGGAATCGAGGATGCGCTGCTCTCCTTCCAGTCAGACACCGAAGCCTATTATGGCCGGCTCACGCAGGCGCGGGACTACTCCCGTCGCGCAATCGATGCGGCAGTGCGCTCTGACGCAAAAGAATCCGGCGCGATGTGGCAGATCAATGAAGCCCTAAGAGAAGTTGAGTTCGGTAATACATCCCTGGCTCGGCAGGACGTAGCTGCGGCCTTGAAGCTCTCTCCCGGGCGCAATGTGAAGCTGCTCGCGGCTTTGACCCTGGCTCGCTCCGGCGAAGCCGCGCAGGCCAAAGCCCTCGCCGACGAACTGGAGAAGAACTATCCCTCCGAGACGGTTCTCAAAGTTTATTGGCTGCCAACCGTCCGCGCTGCTTTGGATCTGGATGCGAACAACACCACCCAGGCACTCGAATCACTGGAGGCAGCCGCCCCCTACGAGTTGGGAGAGCCGGGGCAATTTCAACTGGGAACGATGTACCCGGCATACATCCGCGGCCTGGCGTATCTAGCGGCTCACAATGGAACGGCTGCTGCAGCCCAGTTTCAGCGAATCCTTGACCATCCGGGCATCACCATCAATTTTCCAACCGGGGTAC
>JASICF010000115.1 GCA_030044775.1 Candidatus Sulfotelmatobacter sp.
CTGGTGAACGGCTTCTCTACGAAAACGTGCTTGCCGTTCTCGAGCGCCGCCTTGGCAAGTTCAAAGTGGGTCCAGACCGGCGTGACAATAGCAACTGCATCGATGTCAGGCGATGTAAGAATCTCGGCCGAGTCAGCGGTTACGTAGACGTGCGGGTAGGTCTTGTGAACTTTCTTTCTCGCTGTCGAGCTCTTGTCGCACACTGAGCCGATCTCGGCACCGGTCGTGGTGTGCAGATTTCTGACCACGTTCGGCCCCCAGTAGCCATAGCCGATCACTCCGAACTTCACGGTGCCGCTCGTGCTCTTCATCGGGACCGTGGCCAATTGTGGCGGGAGATCGTAGTTGATTAAAGCGGTGTTGCCATTGGTAGACATCTTAGTAGCGCCCCTTTCGGCTTAGTGTGCGCCTTCGATTACGGCTCTAGGCGTTCGTACAAGAATCTTGAGGTCGAGCCAGGGTGACCATGATTTCGCGTACAACAGATCAAGCCTGACCATGTCGTCAAATGCGATGCGGTTGCGGCCCCCAACTTGCCATAGGCCAGTGATGCCCGGCTTCGCTTCCATCAGGCGGCGGCGATGCCAGATTTCGTATTCTTCGACTTCGTAATCAATCGGCGGCCTCGGCCCGACCAGCGACATGTCGCCGAGCAGCACATTGATAAGCTGCGGCAATTCATCGAGACTGGTTCGCCGTAGAAAGGCGCCGACCCTGGTGATCCGCGAATCGCGGGTCAACTTGTAAACGCCTTTTCCGTCGCCGTTGCTCGGATGCTTATCAGCCACGCCGGCGATTAATCGGCGCACATACTCTTTATGTGTATCGGTGTTGTTGTTCTCGTCCATCGAACGAAATTTCAACATCGAGAACTTGGCAGCAAATCGCCCAGTGCGCGGCTGCCGGAAAAAAACCGGACCCTTCGATGTGGCCTTGATCGCAATTGCAATCAGGAGAAATACAGGAGACAGAAATACCAGCGCCGCCAGGCTGCCCACAATATCGATCGCCCGCTTTACCAGGCGCAGCGATTTCCTGGCTTTGTCTCGGGCCAATAGATCGGGGTAAAGCTCAGGATTGCCCGGCTGCGGTCCATCATCCTTTCCCCAGGTTTCGGGAAACACGTGAAATGAGAAGCTGACTTGGTCGAAGTGCTCGCGACTTAGTTTCTTTCGGAGCACTGCACTGATACGGTTGAGCAGGGTGTCTGGCGTCGCAGCACATCTATCGGCGTCAATCTCCGTGAATATGACACCAACTATCGAGCCGGCTTCTTGCCATCCGACTGTGTCCGTCTCTCGAGTAGTGCCGAGCAGGGTAGAAAAAATGCCTCGTAGAGCACTGGCGTCCTTTTCCGAGCGCAACCGTTCGCCTAGCTTAAGGAGCATCAACAGGAAAGGCTTGCCAGACCGTTCGCTTCTTTTTCTTTCGAGCGTAATCATTCGGCGAAAACCCTGCTCGCTCAGGATTCCGCGTTCCACGGCGCACTCAGACGTCATGCCTAACACGCCCAACTGCGAACCACTATCCGAGTGCCGGATGTTCACTGGCTCCCCCTAATTTCATTCGTGCTTTCCCTATATGTGAGAAGTTTGGTTTAGCGATCGGTAGCATCAGACGGCCTAAGGGATTGAGACTTTGCGAAACGAAAGGACGAGGAGTTCAGCTTTGCTATTCGGCACTTTTGGATTCAGCAGCAGCGGCCTCTTGGCCGTAACGCTGATAGTAGTCAGAATGCGCAACCTTGGTAGAACTGTTCAGGATCGCTCCCAGCATTTTGGAAGGTTCGATCGCTTCCAGTCCGCGCTTGAGCTGCTCTTTGTCAGTGGTTCCCTGCCGGGTCACCAGAAGAATTCCGTCTGCCACGCGAGTCCACACGCTGGTGTCTGCCAGAGGCAAGATGGGCGGCGAGTCGATCACAACCCAGTCAAACCATGTAGTCAGCCGATCGATCAGTGGGGAAAGTCTTCCGGCCTGCATCAGTTCGAGCGGGTTCGGTGGGACGTGGCCCGCCGGCATTATCCAAATGCCGAGCGCGTCGAGGCGGTAAATCGGGACTTTCGCATCCACTGTGCCCTCGAGATACTCGCTTAATCCGGGAATCTTTCCCAGTCCCATTTGCCGCTGCAAGGTTTGGCGCCGCAGGTCGCCTTCCAGGAGCAAAGTCTTCTGCTGTCGTCTGCTTCCCAGTGTGCAAGCAAGATTTGCAGCCACCATACTCTTGCCTTCTTCCGGCATCGTGCTGGTGATGAGAATCCGTTTCAGCGCACGGCGCTGCTGGAGATGCCGCAGCCGAACTGCCAGAAAACGAAACTTCTCCGCCGCAAGTCCGTCCTTCTCCACTACCGATACGAGTCTGTTGTATGGGGCCAGGGACACCGGCAACGATTCGAAGCTCTCCCAGGGGCTCACACTCGGAGCCGTATCTTGGATGAGAGTTCTCGTATCGATGACGGGGAATTCCGGTTCTGCAACAGGTAAAACCGGAACCCGAACGGGTTCTACGATCTGGGATCTGACCGCAGATTCCGCCATTTCCAGCAGTTCCGTTGGAACGTCGAAAGCGTCCAGTTCAACGCCCGACCGCTCCGCTTCCGCTCTTTGTAAAGCGTCGAAGATATGGCTCATTGTTTGGTTACTTCTGGCGACGCTGCGGCACCGTGCGCATTGGGAGCAGCCGTTTTCTGCAGGCGATCATAAAGATCGAGCAGTGCTTTCGCCGCGCTGCGGATGTCCCCCTCCCCGGCCAGCTTCGGATTTCCGCTCCAGGAGGACTGCACGACTCCCAGCCGAAATTCAGCGGCAATGTCTTCGATGATCTCCGGAGTGACGCTCTTGAGCTGTTGGGAGTAAG
>JASICF010000116.1 GCA_030044775.1 Candidatus Sulfotelmatobacter sp.
ATCTATCGCAGCACCCTCACCATGCACGAAGAAGATCAACTCTACCTGGACGAGGCCAACTCTCACCTGCAACAGGAGCAAACGGAACTGCTGCTGAAGGTCAATAAGCTGACAGTTCCAGTTTGGGTGATGGGTGCCGGTTCTGGATTGTTGTTGCTGGTGCTCGCCGGAATGTTCATCTACCAGGGACTGAACGCGGTACAGTAAGCGATCTCTGGCCGATTTTGTCTGATTCTCGAATCAAGACGATATTTGTCTGTTTAGCCCCAGGGCTCGGGGATTTCCGCGCTTTGTATAATTAAGTGGATGCGAAAGTGGCGGAATTGGCAGACGCACCAGACTTAGGATCTGGCGGGTAAAACCGTGGGGGTTCGAGTCCCCCCTTTCGCACCAAAGAGTTAAGGCCGATCTGAAGTCGGTCTCTTTTTCTACGTGCCACGCTTGGCTCCCGCCTGCTGGCACGATGAGCGACTGGAACGCTGTCGCGGTTCTCGAAACCCGCAAGGGGATCTCTAGAGAAATCGTCAGTTAGGTTGTCGCGAAGCCGCGTCGGTGCTTTTCCTGGCCTCGCTCAGAAATGCCTCAAAATGGGGATAACCGCGAAGAGATTTCAGATCATCATCGCTTCGGATGTGGTCTATGTTCTTATACCCGTGCCTGACGGCTTCGCGAAGGTGCTGGACGGCTTCATCCCGGTCGTGAGCCGCCGCAGCCACACAGGCGAAGTTGTACCAGACTACGGAAACATTCTCTGACCCGGCTTTGTTCATTTTGTCCAGAGTGTCGTCAAACAATTTCTTCGCCTCGCTGTACTGATGGTTGTAAACCATTGCGGTGGCGAGGAATTGCACCGAGTTCAGCGTATCCAGATGTTGCAGCCCGAGGATGCGGACCTGAACATCAAAGGCTTGCCGGGCCATTTCTTCGGCCTCTTGATATTTGCCTTCCCGAATCAGTATCCGTGCGAGTTCGGCCTTTGAGGCCAGCGTATCTGGGTTCTCCGGTCCCAGAACGCGCGTCTGCGCCGCGAATGCCTCACGGATGAACTTCTCCGCTTCAAGCAGATTGCCTTCCTGGTAGAGAATATCGCCGATATTGTATTCCGACAGCAGCGTATCGGTATGGTCGGGACCAAGTTTGCTTTTCCGAATGTCGAGAATCTGACGGTCGAATTTCTCCGCTTCGGCATAGTGACCATTTGCAGAAAGTACATTGGCCAAGCCTTCCAAGGACCTGGTCGTGGAGGGATTGTCTGGTCCAACCGCTTTTTGCAATATAGCCAGCGCTGTGCGATACCATTTCTCGGCTTCGGCCATGTTCCCCTGGTAGTAGAACGTGTTCGCCAGAGCTGTCATGCTGTCGGCCGTGTCCGGGTGTTCCGGTCCCAGCACTCGTTGCTCAATGGCAAGCGTTTGCAGGTATAGGTTCTCGGCCTCCGCGTAGCGCCCTTGTTCCTGTATGCGGTTGGCCAAATTATGCATAGTTCCAAGCGTCTGAGGATGCTCGCTCCCGAGAACGCGCTGTTCGATCCCCAACGCCTGCCGATATATTCCTTCGGCTTCGGCGTAGTGACTTTGAGAGCTCAAAGCGTCCGCAAGACTCACCATGGCTCGAAGTGTGTGAAGGTCTTCCGGACCAAACCGGCGACTCGAAATCTCGACCAACTGGCGTTCCAACTTTTCCTGCTCGTTGAAGCGTGCAAGTCTTTCCAGAATGGTTCCAAGGCGATCGCTGGCCTCAAGAGTGACCGGATCTTCCGGTCCAAGCGCCCGGCTCGCCTCCGCGATGGTCCGGCGTATCAGTTTCTCCGCTTCGTCGTCATGACCTTGCCGGTCGAGAATCCAACTCACCTGAGTCATGGACAGCAACGTCTTACGATCGGCAGGACCGAGAAGTCGCCGGCGATTTTCCAGCGCAGCGGACGACAGGTTATAAGCGGTCGAGTACAGTCCCAGGCTCGCATAAGTGCGAGCCATGGTGAACATCAGCTCCGACTGCACCTCGGGATCTTTGGCCAATCCGGCCTGAACTTCATTTGACGCGGTGTCCAGAATCGTTCGCGCGGTGATCGCATTCCCCAGCGCTTCGCTCGGATCTGAAACCGAAAACATCTGGGTCATGAAATCGGCAATCCGGTTTGCCCGGTCCCGCTCTTTGGCGATACGCCTGGCTTGCAGCGTCATGGTGGCCGCAAACCCAATCAGCAACATCGCCGCCGCCGTGGCGACGGTAACGCCGAATCGATGCCGCCGAATAAACTTGTGCGTGCGGTAGCCAGCGCTCGGCGGTCCCGCAGAAACCGGCTGGTCGTGCAGGTAGCGTTGCAGATCGCCCGCCAAGTCAGAAGCGGAACCATACCGTCTGGAGCGATCTTTCTCCAGAGCCTTGATCGTGATCCAGTCCAGGTCGCCGCGCAGGCGCCGCTCCAGAGACTCAGGAGCCTCCTTGCGTCTTTCTGCCGAATCTTTTGCGGATAGACCCAACGACTTGAGTTTTGTACTGGGACGCAGCGGCTCCTGCTCGCATATCTTCTGCAGCATCGCTTCGATTCCCGCCGATCGCAGCTCCTGCGAACCGATGGGCAGTTCGCCCACCAGCAATTCATACAAAATCACCCCCAGCGAGTACACATCGGTGCGGGTGTCAATGCTGGACTCGTTGCGGTCGGCCTGCTCCGGACTCATGTAATCCGGCGTGCCCAGCATCGCTCCCGCTTCGGTAAAGAGCGTCATTTCGGTAAGCTGCTGCCCCATCGCCTTGGCCAGCCCGAAGTCAATGATCTTGGGCACAGGCTTGTGGTCCACTTCTTCCACCAGCACGTTGGAAGGTTTCAAATCGCGATGAATGATCGCTTTCTGGTGGGCATGCTGCACCCCCTCACACACCTGCGTGAACAAGCCTAGCCGCTCCTTAATCGTGAGCCGATGACGGTCGCAATAATCGGTGATGGGAAAGCCATGCACATACTCCATGACGAAATACGGCCGGCCTTCCGGCGTGGCACCCGCCTCGAAAACTTTGGCGATGTTGGGATGCTCCATCAAAGCCAGAGCCTGCCGCTCTGAGTCGAAGCGTGCCACCACGGCCCGGGTATCCATTCCCGCCTTGATTAGCTTCAGGGCAACCGTGCGATGAATCGGCTCGGTCTGCTCGGCTCGCCAGACTTCGCCCATGCCGCCTGCGCCCAGCATGTTGATTAGCCGATAGGGGCCGATGACAGTGAAGGCAGTCTGGACTGCATTCTGGCTCAGAGTGGCGTCGTCGGGAGTGTCAGGCATGCGTCTTTCCACCCTGGAGAATCGCGCACGCAAACATAATCATAAGAAAGGAGGAAAACAGCGCGAAAACCCATTTGATGATAGGGAATGATTCCCGATAACGCAAACCTCGCGCGGCCTGAAGAAGCCGAGGAATAGGGTAATTGGCAAATCCATGCTGACGGACGTCGCGAAGAATCTTTCCAGGGCAATACTCGCTTCTTCACCGCACACTGACGCTACCCCCTTTCGCACCATTCTTCCGGGATTCTTCAAGGACTCTTAGCTGCGGGGATCTTAGCTGTGGCGGGTGTCGCGATGCTGCTGCAGATAATCGACGAACCTTGCTTCGAGGGCAGCGTCCTCCTGCGGCTGCGCTGCGTTCCCCGTCGGTTGCAGAGCGAACCAGACAACGATTCCGATCATTCCGCACCAGCCGAGCAGGCGAACCGCACCCGCGATCTTTGTGTCGTATTCGAGAACGCCGAGATTGCTGAAGATTCGGTAGAAGTCGTGCTCGGCGAATTCTGGGTCGCCGGTGGTCACCAGAGGCAGAACCTGCGCCCGCGCATCGGCCATGTAAGTCGCGGTGTAAAGCCAATTTTCGAAAAAGAAAAACAGGGAGAACACGAAGCCGGTGGTCTGGCGATGGGTAAAAAAATACGCGGCTAGAAGGAAAGGCACCAGCCACTGCAACAGCGTGCCTCCCCACAACCCGAGAGTGGGACCAAACCATCCGAAAAGATTGTGCCCGCCTTCATGCACAACAAGGTTTGCCATATCGATAAACAGCATCTGGCCGTGGGCCTGAAACGCGTAGATGAGAAAGCCGACATAAAAAATCAACCACGCCACAAGGCCCGGACGGGAAACCGGCTGCCAGGGTTGGTCGAGAATTGACGCGAAAATTGATTGCAGAAAGTCTTTCATAGTCACGCAGCGTGATGCGGGCATCCTAGGCCCGCCGCAAGACTTGGGAAAGATTACCAACGGCTGCCCGTCGCACGTGCCGCAGGTTGTTGTTAGAGTGTTTTGAACACGGATTTATGCCTGAAAACAAAGCTCTCGGGACTATGGTTGTAACGGGTGCGAGCCGCGGCATTGGCGCCGCGATTGCCACACTCGCGGGCAAGCAAGGATATTCGGTGGCGGTTAATTTTGTTACCCGCGAAGACGAGGCGCAAGTCGTTGTCAAACAGATCATTTCCGCCGGCGGGCAGGCCTATGCGATTCGGGCCGATGTGGGTCAAGAACAAGACATTGTCCGGCTTTTTGAGATGGCAGAACGCCAACTGGGACCCATCAAGGCGTTGGTAAACAATGCCGCGATTACCGGGGGATTTGCGCGAGTCGAAGAAGTGAAAGTGGATGCGCTGGCGCGAGTGATGGCGGTGAATGTAAGTGGAGCGTTTCTTTGCGCGCGAGAGGCAGTGCGTAGAATGTCCACGAAGCGCGGCGGAAGGGGCGGAGCGATCGTGAATATTTCATCGCGCGCTGCCGGCGTGGGATCGGCTGGAGAGTGGGTGCACTATGCCGCTTCGAAAGGCGCAATTGATAGCTTTACGATTGGGCTGGCGCGCGAAGTTGCCACGGAAGGAATTCGAGTCAATGCGGTTGCGCCGGGGCTGATCGAAACTGGGCTGCAC
>JASICF010000117.1 GCA_030044775.1 Candidatus Sulfotelmatobacter sp.
AGGATGCGCCCATCCGGGCTGCTGAGAAAGGGTTCGTTCTGATAGGCCAGGGGCGCAGGTTTCAGCTTATGGGTCATCGGTCACTCGCAGTTTAGATTCGGAAGTCTGATTTCAAGAAATTCGGCCTGACGTGAATCGTCGCCTTTCCTGCTCCGCACCGGCAGGCCTCAGCAAAAAACTAGTTGGGCTCGTGATAGTGGAATGCTTCCCAGAAGCCAATCCAGATATCGAGCAATCCTAATCCGTTGCACAGGCCGCGAAAAAAACCGCTCGCGAAAAATGTGCGGAGCCAGGGAAATGAAAGCAGAAGATAATTGTCCGTCCATTCCGGTGTCCAGGGCAGAATCACGAGCAATACGCCGGCTGTCGCGCTTAGCAGAACGAAGAAAAAAACCGAACTCCGGTAAATCCAGCGCTGCAAGGCACTGACGGGCCGAGGACTTCCTTTTTGGCTTTCCTGCATCTCCATCACGGCGGTCGTGCTGTCCGGTGGCGCGGGAGAAGCACCGGGAGGCGCGGATGGTCCGTTTGCGACCGGCAAATTCGGATCCATGGTCACGCGGTTCTCCGCTCGAACGGGGCGAAAGTGCAAAGGCGGAAGAAATCTCCGCGGTTCGGCAGGATGAAGTTCTGGGACGAAGAGGTAAGGGCAAAGCCCATCCTGATATTTTACGACTTAAGGGGCTTAATGCGCTCGGCCACATCGCGATAATCGATGTTGCGCCCGTAGACTTCCATGAAATGCTTGAGCGCCGAAGGTTTATCGCCGGCGGTTTCGTAAGCGGCGGCCAGCTCGTAGTGGAGCGCCGTACGGGTTTCTTCGTCGACGCCGGGCGTTGCCAGGGCTTTGTCATACCAGCGAATCGCGGCCTGCGGCACTCCTTTGTCGAGGAAGCACTGTGCCAGCCAGGTGTAGGTCTGCATGACTTGCGGGAACGGATGGCCGTGATCGACCGCCTGGCAGGTTTTCTGCAGCTCGCCGATGGCTTCATCGAGCAGGCCCATTTCACGGAAGGCGATGCCCAGGTTGTAATGCGTTTCAGGATCTTCCTCGGTGGTAGTGGCGCCGACTTCGAGGTCGTGTTTTAGCTCGCCGAACATCTCCGCGAGATCGACCCCTGCCTCCTCGTTGAAAGGCGAGGCTTTGGCTGGAGCCGGCTTGGGAGCTTGTGGCCTTGGCGGTTGTGCTGTGGAGGCTACGCCGGAAGCGGACGCGGCAGCAGCGCTTGCGGCTGCAGGAGCACTCGCGGCCGCAGCCGCTGCAGGATGTTCCGCAGGAGCGGGCACGGGAGCCGGGATTGGCGGCGGAACTGCCCTGGCAACGGCAGGTTGAGGCGCAGGTTCGGCAACTGGCGCTCCCTTGAGAAAATCTTCACCCAGCGACTGTTCCAGGTCGGCGACAAAAGTGCCGAGCGATTCCGGTTCCGCTGTCCCAAAACGGGTGGGAGCCGCGTTCCCGATGGGCTCAAGTTCAACTTTGCCAGGCTTTGGCTCCGTGGCTTGAGCGGACTGTTCGACGGTCGGCCCGCCCAGGAAATTGTCGCCTAAAGAAGATTCGAGATCGGCAACGAAATCCTGCAACACGCCAGGTTGCGCCGGTTTCGGAGCTTCAGCAGGCACATTTTTGGCCGCAGGCACACGCTTCGTAGCCGGCGCAGGTTTCGCGGCAGGCGGCGCCGCATGCGCCGCGGGCGCGACGTGGGTTTCTGCAACCGGCGGAGCTTCGACAACCGCCGGAGTTTCCGCCACCTCGGCGGGCGCTGGTTCCACGGAAAACTCTGCTGCTTCGTCACTCCCCGCTTCAATGGAGAACTCGGCAACGGCTTCGGCGGTTGCGGATTCCGCGACCGGTTCAGCCACAGGCTCAGTAACTTCAAAATCGGCAATGCTATCGACGGTCTCAACTTCTTCTTCAGCGGGCGCTTCCGCTCCCGCTTTAATTTCCGCCTCCAGCGGCCCGAGAATCGCTTCATCGGTGGTGAGGGATTGCAGCTTTTCAAATGCCGTCTGCGCCTGCTGCGGCATGCCGTGATCGAGGTAGAAGCGAATCTCTTCTACGGTTTCCCTGCACGCTTGCGCCGTGTTTTCCGGATGTCCCGCGGCGGCAGGCGTCTCGACCGGAAGTTCGTGAGCTCCAACGGCTTCATTCACTTCCGCTGCTGTAGAGTCGTCAGCCTCAATCGTGATTGCGTCGTCCCACTCCGATGACAAATCGATTTCGGCGGGAGTCGCTTCGGCTTCCGCGGTCGAAACCGCATCGGGCGCAGCCTCGGTTTGATCGCTGACAACTGCAAATTCTGCTTCTTCCGGAGCCGCCGGTTCGGCGGTTGCGGGCCAGGAAGCTGTTTCCGTCCCTTCCGTTGACGAAGTGGCTTCCGAGACAGGCGCGGCACCAGAACCCGCACCCGGCACCGCTGCACGCTCTTCATAGCGGTGCGCAAGATCGCCGTAACGCGCTGCTTCATCCGGATATCCCGCTTCTGAGTAAATGCTCTGCAGCGTGCGGCAGCAAACTCCGGCCTCGGCGAAGCGCGAAGCCCGCGTGTGCAGCGCGGCAAGACGCTGGTTGAGGCGCAAATCCGAAGGCGCCTGCGGCAATGCCGCCAAGAGCGGGCCAAGAGCCTTAGCCGGCATGTTGTAAGAGATAAACAGCTCGGCATCGGTCAGGGCCGAACGGACCGCCAGTGCGGCCGCATCGGAGTAATGCTGATGAATCGCAGGAGACGTTGCCTCGAGTTCGTCTACGATGACAGCCGCTTCTTCCGCGGAAATCAGTTTGGCTCCGGACCCTCCCCCAATCTGGCTGACCACCTGCTGATAATTGGTCATGTGGAGCGGGTTGCCCGGCTCCATGGTGGTGAGTTTCTGATAAAGATCGCGCGCTCGCATCAGATCGCCGGACTGCACCGAGGCGTGCGCCAGCAGCTCGATGACTTCCGTGATATGAGTGGTCTCCCCGGCTTTTTGGAAGAGATCGAGAAGCTTTTCGAGCGATGCCGGATTGTCCCGCACGTGCCCGATGATGGAATGCAGGCTCTTGAGAACCTTCTCCGAATTTTCCGCCAGCAGGCGGTCGGCATGCTGATCGTAGATTTGCAGAGCGTTTTCGAACTGGCCGGCCTGCATCAGCGCGTCGGCCATGGTCGAAATCGCGCTCAGGTCGTTGTGCACGGATTGCAGTTTCGTAGCCAGCGTGCCGGCATCGGAGAGCCGGCCGGTTTTGAGATAAGCATTCAGCAGGTCGCGCAGGCCTTCGGGGTTCGAGTCGAGATCGGGAACTTTTTGCAGCGCCTCAATCGCCGCATCAGCATCGCCGGCTTCCAGAAGATTGCGGGCCTGCATGAGGAGCGCGTAGCTGTTGCCGGGATCGAGCTTGAGCATACGCTGCAGAACCTCTTCGGCCTGCGGCAATGAACCTTTTGCCCGCAGCGCTTCTGCAGCAGCCGAGAAAATCTGCCAAGCTTCAGTTTTCTTTCCCAGCCGGACGTATACCTCGGCCAGCTTCAGCCGCATCGCCGTGTTCTCCGGATCCATTTCCAGAATTTTCTGGAAGATGCGCACGGCATTTTCGAGCTCGCCCGATTTCAGGAATTCTTCCGCCACCTGCAGATATTGGGCGCGGGCATCGTTGAACAAACCTTGCTGGGTATAAAGTTCGGCCAGCTTCAGCACGCTCTCAAGCGAAGGCTTGAGCTTGCTGATCTTCTTGTACATGGCGATGGCTTTGACCGTGAAGCCTTGCGCCGCGTAGGCATCGCCGACTGACTTGAAACACTCTGTAGCTTTATCCGTGTCGCCGAGACGGGAGTAGAGGTCGCCAACCGTGTTGGTAACGGTTAGATCCTTGGGATCCGCTTTCAGGATCTTTTCGTACTCAGCGATGGCATTCTGCGTCTTGCCCTGCTGGATGTACTTCTCCGCAGCGCTGAGCGTCTTTTGTTTGTTGAAGCCGAAACCGAACGCCATAAGTGCACGAACTCCAGACCCGGGTTCCAAAACAACGACTGCAGATCAACGCTTCGAAATCAACGCCTGCAATTCAACACGAACTGCTCATCGTCGCACAGCGAGACTATGCCTCGAAAAGCTTCCCGACCGAATAGCTGAAATGCGCCCCAAGAAACCCGGCCTGGAATACACCTGTGACCAGACTCGCTTTTCGAGATGTCCAGTTGGACAAGGGCAATTGTACGGCTGGATAGGCCGAATCGCATGGTTACCAAGGGTTACCGAAAGGGAGTGTACGAACGGGTTACCAAGGGAACCAGGCAAACAATAATGACGACTTAGCCCAGGCGATGGGGTGTATTCCGATCACAGACTTATTTGCTCAACTTTGCCGCCCAATTGAGCACAACTGACATGGGCGTCGTAGCTGTTCTCAGTTGAGTATTGATCAGGAAACGCTGTCCGTCTTTGCTGACATCGTAGGCAAAGATTTCGGAAGTTGCGAACATCTCTCGAGGATTGGCCTGAAAGAGCGCGATCGGCGTGCCGGCATCGAAGTTAGCCCCGGTTTTCACCGGTACGGCCATGATCTTGGCATCGCTCGAAAGATAGAAGAGTTCATTTCCATCGCCGCGCCATCTGGGTTGTTCTCCGCCGGCATTCGAGACTTGCCATTTGCCGTGCGCCTCAGGAAAAGAGGTGACGTAGATTTCCCATCGTCCGCTCTCGTTCGAAGAATATGCCACCCACTTGCTGTCTGG
>JASICF010000118.1 GCA_030044775.1 Candidatus Sulfotelmatobacter sp.
CTCGCGCATCATAACTCTGCGGAGAGATCAGCGCGCAAATAAGCGGACGCTGGACCGGCCGGAGGCTGGCCGCAGCAATTCCCAAAATGTTTTTTGGCTCACGATTCTTTGTGTGA
This sequence comes from Candidatus Sulfotelmatobacter sp., assembly GCA_030044775.1. GTDB lineage: Bacteria > Acidobacteriota > Terriglobia > Terriglobales > Acidobacteriaceae > Sulfotelmatobacter. The sequence continues at coordinate 117 of JASICF010000118.1, forward strand.
ATCCAGGTTTTGCACATTTTCTCCGGGTGTACAATCGGCTTAGATAGCACTGGTCAGCGCGCTTCGTTTGCCAGCTCGAGGTGCTCATGAACGTCCACATCAGTTACCGCGTTCCAAGAACTCCCGCGCTAGAGAAAGAAATTCAACATCACATCGATAAGCTGCGCAAATGGCTGCAGGTGTTCCGCCCGGAACTGGTTCACCTGAAAGGCATGGTGGAAGAGGTCTCGGGACGCGAAGGCACGAGCGTTTCCTTGAATCTGCGACTTCCTTCCGGACAGATGGCGGCCCAGGCGAAAGCGCCGACGGCGCAGGGAGGGGTAAAGACCGCTTTCGACGAAATGCTGCAGCAGATCAAGAAACACAAAGACCTTTTACGCTCTGCGCACAAGTGGCCCCGGCGGCAAAAGGCTTCCCTGGCGCGGCGGAACGCTTCTGTGCCTTTCGAGCAAACGCTCGCCGCGGTTTTTCCGCCTTCGGTTTCGGCGGAAGACGTTCGTTCCTATGTGAATGTCAATCTTGCCCGGCTTGATCGTTTCATCGAGCGGGAGATTTATTTTCGCGAGGCCTCCGAGTTGATCGAAGCGGACAGTGTAACGAAAGATGAGGTAATCGACGAAACCATCGCGGCCGCGCTGGGGGAAACGGAGGAGAAACCCGAGCGCCTCGCTCTTGAACCGTGGCTTTATGGCCTGGCGATGAAGGCTCTGGACCGGCTTTCGCGCCCGGACGATAGCAACGGCGGAGCCGTGCACCTGGAAGACTCCGCGCGCAAGCGCAACGTGAAAGGCAGCGACGAAGCCGAATTGCAGTTTCATCAGCCCGACGAATCGATTACCGGAGAAACCGTCATCGCCGACGGACGGATCGCGACCCCCGAGCAGATTGTCGGGTCCGACGAAATGATGCGCCTCATCGCCTCCGCGCTGCGCGGCATCAAGCCGGCCCATCGCGAAGCGTTCATCCTGCACGCCTTCGAAGGCTTCGGCGTCGAGGAAATCGCCGCGATCACCGGCGCCCCGCCGGAGCATGTTTCCCAGTCGATTTCCGCAGTGCGCGATCATTTGCGGAAATCCCCTAGCTTTGCCTTGCAGTTCAGGGGACGCCAAGCAACCGGAACGGCATAAATCTCATTTCCCATGAAAGGTAGCGAATCACGAATGATTACTCGTGAACAGATCAACGAACTCGCTCAATTTCAAGATCATGATTCGTGCGCTCTTACCTATTATTTTCAGCCGACTACACCTCGCAATAAAGCTCACAAGGAAGAAACCATTCTCGCGAAAGATCTGGCCCGCGACGTGCTTCGTCAATTAGAAACGAGGAAACTCGGAAGCAAGAGTTCGGAAGAAAAAACCGAATGGAGAAGAAGGCAAAAACTGGATGCCGCGCGCGCCGATCTCGAGCGCATCATTCGCCTCTCGCAGGAGTTCCTGAATTCGCGCGGCAATGGCGCGCATGCCAAGGCTATCTTCGCCTGTTCGGGAGAGAGTTTCTGGCGCGAGTATGACCTTCCGGCGCAACTGAGCAAAACCCAGCTCACTGTTAATCGGCGGTTCCATCTCAGGCCACTGGCCCAACTTTTGGGAGCATTTCCCGGACTTGGAATCGCATTGGTTGACCGGCACCGCGCCCGCCTGTTCGATTTGCGGCTGGGAGAGCTTACTGAAGTGGAAGATTTCTTTCATTCCCTTCCTCATCGCGGCCGCGGCGATGGTTTCGCCGGATACGACGCCGGGCACGCCGAACGCCGCGCCGCGGACGAGGCGCGGCAACACTTCAGGAATGTCGCCGAAGCTGTGAAGAATGCGCTCGATAAGGGCATGTTCGAAAGATGGATTCTCGGATGCCAGGAGCCGCATTGGCCGCAGATCGAAGGGCAGTTGCATGCGTACGTGGCGCACCGACTGTTAGGCCGCTTTCCCTCGGAAGTCGGGTACGAAAGCACAGAGGAAATCCGCACCCGCGCCCAGCGCATTTTCCACGAATGGCAGGAGAGACGGCAGCGCGACCTGGTCAACGAAGCGCTTTCCCAAGCACGTGCCAATGGCCGCGGTACCACAGGATTGCGGCGGGTTCTGCAATCGCTTGAAGTTGGCGAGGTGCAGACTCTGCTGCTGGGCGAAAATTATCACGCCCAGGCGGTCGAGTGCACCAATTGCGGACATCTCGATGCGCACCTGGTAAACGCCTGTCCCGCTTGCGGGCGGGAAACTCCGCAGGTAGTTGACGTGGCCGAAGCGATTTTGCCTCGCGTCATCCGTGGAAACATCGAGCTCTTCTACGTTAAAGACGATCCGGAGTTCGACAAGATCGGCAACATTGCGGCTGTGTTGCGCTTCCGCTCGGAACAAAACAGCAACGGCAATGTGCGTTCCATCAAGGAAGGGCGGCCGAATGTCGCATCGGAGCGCAGTCGCCACGACGGGTTCGTCGCTCGCCCTCGGGGCATCGACGAAAGAATGATTCTGTAACGAAGCGACTCGATAGCAGCCTGAGGGGAACGCAGAGCGCCCGAGGGTGGCTGAATCTTCTTGCATTCAGCCACTACCTTACCTGCGGCGTGAAACTCAAGCCCTTTGCGTGATATTCTCCCGCTTTCCAATCAGCGGGAGGATTCATGACATTTTCACGCCGTGATTTCGTCAAAACCAGCGTTGCCGGGGCGCTCGCCGCGGGAATGAAAACCCCGGCGCTCGCCGAGGCGAAACCCGATCCTAAGCAGGATCGCGAAGGATCGGGCGGATCGTACAAGCGGCCAATTATCGTCTGCGCCCACAACGGCTTCAACTATCTCGATGACGCATTTGCTTTTCTGAAAAACGGCGGAGACACGCTCGACGCCGCGTTGCGCGTCGTGCAAGGACCGGAGAACGATCCCAACGATACCAGCGTGGGACTGGGCGGTTTGCCCAATGAAGAAGGCGTGGTGGAACTTGATGCCTGCTGCATGCACGGACCCACGCGGCGGGCGGGTTCGGTCGGCGGCGTGCGCAACATCAAGAATGTGTCGCT
>JASICF010000010.1 GCA_030044775.1 Candidatus Sulfotelmatobacter sp.
AAATCCCGATTACACTCATCTTTACGTCAATGAGTGCTGACGCCTGATTCCGTCAGTTGAGATAACTTCCGGTTTGTTCGTAAGCCTCACAATCGCTCGCAAGTGTGAGCGTCCGGATTAGTTTTGCGGATCATCGAGGCCAAATGCAAGCAACACATTGCCTGACATCCCGCCAAAGCGCGGATAGCCAGAGTTGACATAGAGCATGCCGTTGGCAATCACCGGACCAGCTCCATTGAGTGATCCACCATTCGCCTTAATTCCATCGACCGTGTCATATTCTCGGACAGTATCGAAATCCCAAAGAAGCTTGCCATCTTCTGACGCAAAGGCCCTTAAGTGTCCGTCCATAGATCCGGAAAAGACGACGCCCGGTATTGCTGTAATTGCACCTGGCTGCGCGGGGCTGCAGCCAGGCCTTGGCGGAGCGCACGGTTGACTTGGCGCGAGCCATTCCTTTGCCCCATCTTCGAGACGGAGGGCCGTCAGACCTCCTCCCTGCACGGGATCAAATTCGGAGCCGCCAATCGGTCCCCCTCCTCCTCCGGACTTTCGCAGACTGTCGTCGACCGCGGCGTACACTCTTCGCTCATCGCTGGCCATGCCCCATTCCACTCCTCCGAGCGCCGCACCTTTCCCCACGCGAGCCTGCCAAAGGATTTTTCCGCTCTGATCGGGATCGAGCGCGTAGACAATTCCCGACTTCTGGCCCGCGATAACAAGGTCGCGTCCAGACACGTGAACCAGGACGGGTGACGCTCCATAATCATAGTCGGGCGGACAGCTTGCTTTCGCTTCGTCACAATCTTGATCGGCAGCGTCTCCCGAGGTTGTCTGCTGAATCCACTGGATTTGGCCTGTCATGATCTGCAGTGCGACAACGGCGTCACTTGTTTTGGTGGCCGGGGGAGAATAGTTATTACCAGTGCCAACGTATAACAGACCACGTTTGATGTCGACAGTTGGGGCTGACCAGATGCCAGCACCCGACGGGCCGTACAACTTCGACGCAGCCCTCCTCTTGGGCCGGTCTACCATGTAGCTCTTCCAGACGACGGACCCGTCCTTCACGCGCAAGGCTGTGACGCTGCCCCGGAAAGTGCAGCAGACATAGTCCGGTCTACCCGATCTGGTCTCTTCCCAAGAAGCAGCAGGCACAAAGACGACGCCGTTCCGCTCGACGGGCGACCCGGTCAGCCGAGTTGCGTCGTGCGAATCGGCCTTTCGCTTCCACAGCAGCCTTCCTGTTTGTGAATCTAGCGAATAGAACCATCCGATCTGATCTCCAAACAGTAACGACCAGCCGGAGCCATTCTTTGCGGCGACGATTGCGGACCGGACTGGACCGTGTGCTTGAAAGACCCAATGGAGACATCCATTCTTGGCGTCCATGGCGTGAACCACGCCAGCGGCACTCCCGACGAAAAGGACGCCATCAAGGATCGTCGGCGCAGCGAATGCCGTCACGTCACCAGAAAAGCCAAAAGCCCATTTCAACTTGAGTCGTGGAACCTGGTTTTTCGTGAGTCCAGCTTGCTCGGCGGTCTGAAAGCGGGTGTTCTCCCCGGTTGGACTCCATCCATTCCAGTTTCCTTCAGTTTTTCCTGTGAGAGATTCCCGATCCGAGCAGAACGCGTTGGCGGGAAGTCCCGGTTCGGGCCCCGGCCTTCCCAGAAAACGGGCGACTGCCTCGCGTTCGCTGCGGGACATCGGATACGCGATCCTCATCATCAACCCGAAATCCAGTGTCCGCAAAATGCGCGCTGCCGTCATCTGCCTGAGTACGTCACGGTGTGGCACGCGAAGATTCGTCTGATCGTGACAGCCAGCGCAATATTTTGTGTAAACGGCCTCCCCGGAAGGCCTGGTAGAGCCCGACGACGGAAGTGGGCACAGAAGAAAAATGAAGGCAATCGCCACCGTTGTCATGGGAAAAGAACCAGAAAAATAGCTAATCAAAATTGTCCTCCCGAAGAAGCATCGCGAAGCATCTTCGAGCAAGTATGGCAGCGGTGCAAGAACTTTTGTTTTGAACAAAGGGCGACTCGTACATGGGCTCAAAACAGCTCCTGAGAAAAAAGGGAGATTCCTAGCGTATCGTCGGCAATCCGGAAATTGAGAAGCGCCGGTCAATTGGCGTAACATCCCGATTACACTCATCCTCTTTCTCACAGTTGTACACTGTGAACCCGATTTTTTTGCATGAGGTATGGCATCGCGGCTCTAGCACGGGGCTGCGGCCTGCTGTTGGGGGGATGACGGATAAAATGATGATTATGCACTGACACAGAAAGCTGAGAAGCGTATATTTTCCACATGGCAATGAGTAGCGATGATTGGCGGAGATTAAAAGCCCACGCGGAACGCATGGAGCAGGCCCTTGAGGGACTCAAGGCTCTGCGCGAGAAGAATCTCGCCCTGCTAACTCTACCAGAGGGCAACCTTGGCTCGATCGACAAGGCGATAATCGAAGGCGAACAGCGTGTGTCCGATCTGAAGAAAGAGATGGCGAACTAACCCAGCACCGCAGTGGATGCTCGGGAATGGTATCGCCAACCACACTTTCGGGATGCGTTAGCGCTCTCCTCCGGTGGCTGGTCATAGTACTCGGCGTGTGGGGGTGCATCTTCCGCGCTGATCTTTCGGATCTCGCGACCTCGCGACGAGATATGAGGACGCCGCCGGCGATTTCCAATCCAAGGGTCGTCGAATAACGAAAGATCCCGATTACACTCATTGACCTGTCGGCGGGATTTTGAGTGATAACGCCTGATTTCGTCAAGCGTCGCCGGAATGATAGCATTCCACACGAATCGCTTCACCATGAGCCTCTCAAAGCTATCTTCTCTGTGGCTGCTGCTGTTTGGAATCATTGCTGCAGCTGTCGCTGCAGGAATCCATTCAGCATTCAGAGTCTCCTGGAGCGATCTAGCGCCAGCGGTGTTCCTTGTCACGGTAATTCAATGGGGCGCGTGGGAAGCCCTGTCGTGGGCAAGAGGGAAATTTCGTCCCCGCAACGACGTGAGGCCATCCACTCTCATAATGGGGGTTTACTGCGCAGCCTTGGCTTCTGTTGTAATGCACTATGTCGGAAAGTGGCATTTGGCTGATCCTGCCGGGTTGCAAACTGATCGCATTTATCTCCCCGCGTTCATTCTCGTTGGCACAATCATCGGTGTTGGCCTCCTTTCGCTTCAAGGGACACGATAATCGACAGCGTGTTCCGTCAGTTGGCGTAACATCCTGATTACACTCATCTTCCGAACGGAATCATGGGAAGGGCACCGAAAGGGATCGAAATTTGAGTGTTAACGCCTGTTAACAGAAGTTACCGCGCATCTATTTTTGCGTAATGCAAAAGAAAAGCCGCCCGAAACCGAGCGGCAAATTCTGTGCTGGCTGAGCCGCGGCGTTTACTTCGTCGCTATCAGTGCGGGCTGAGCAGCGGCTACTTGCGCCTTCACCTGCTGCAAAGTCTGGCGTGTAGCCCGAAGCTCAGACTTTAGATCACGAATCTCCCGCTGTTGCTGCTTGACCGCCTCAATC
>JASICF010000119.1 GCA_030044775.1 Candidatus Sulfotelmatobacter sp.
TCCCGGCGTGTGAAGAGGTCGCGACGGTTCGTCCTTACCTCCAGCCGCCATAAAGAGAAAGCAAAAAAGGAGAAGACCATGCCTCGTGTAAAACGCGGAACCAAGCGCCGCGCCAAAAGAAAAAAAATACTGGACCGCGCCAGCGGTTATTTCCTCACTAAATCGAAGCTCTACCGATCGGCGAAAGAAGCGGTCGAACGCGGGCTAAAATTTGCTTATGCCGGACGCAAGCAGCGCAAGCGGCAGTATCGCTCGCTGTGGATCGTGCGCATCGGCGCTGCCGCCAAGCTGAACGGAATGAGCTACAACCAGTTCATCCACGGATTGAAAAAGGCGGGGGTGGAGCTGGACCGCAAGATTCTGGCGGACCTGGCTGTGAAGGATGCGGCTGCATTTGCGAACCTGGCGACGCAGGCGAAAGCGGCCATCGGCGCGTAGCGCAGCTTCTTCAGTGTGCGACTAGGTTAGTGTCAGGGCACGGCTTCAGCCGTGCCGATAATATTCACACCTTTAGAGCCTGTCATTCTGAGCGAAGCGAAGAATCTATGCATCTTGCCCGAGACGGCAGAAATGCACAGGTCCTTCGCGCAAAATACGCGCTCAGGATGACAATCGATTGAAAGACATCATGGCCTACGCCGTTCCCAAACTAACGGACTATTCGGCTGATGTGCTGGATAAATCGGCGGCCGATCTGCGTGCTGCACTCAAGCAGGAGGTGCTGAGTGTGCAGAGCCCGGACCAGTGGAAGACCTTTCGTGATCGTTGGCTGGCGCGTAAGAACGGCATCGTGACCCAGGTCAACGACCTATGGCTGAAGTCTGCCCCAAAAGGGGCAAAGAAGTTAGCTGGCCAGACTGTCAATGATCTTAAGAAAGACGTCGAGGAAGCGGCAGAAGGCCTGCGCAAATCGTGGGAAACGGGCCAAACAATTCAAGTCGCATATTTGGGAGCAGAAGTTCCGGCCGCTGCACTCGAGGCTTATGCGCGCGACAAGGTTGGCCCGGTCGACATTTCCCTTCCCGGCATCCAGCGTCCGATCGGCGCGGAGCATCCCGTCATGAAGACTTCGCGCGAGATGTGCGCCGTGTTTCAGCGTTTGGGATATTCGATCGCGGAGGGTCCTGTGATCGAAACTGATTACTACAACTTTGAAGCGCTTAATTTTCCTCCGAACCATCCCGCGCGCGACACGCAGGATACTGTATTCATCGCCGGACAGCAATCGAAACCGCAGCGCGAGCGCCTGCTGCTTCGCACGCATACTTCGCCGGTGCAGATTCGCACCATGGAAAAGATGCGCCCGCCGATTCGCATCGTGATTCCCGGCACCGTGCATCGCAACGATCCTCCGGACGCGAGCCACTCGCCGATGTTCCATCAGATTGAGGGACTGGCGGTCGATACGAATATTACGTTTGGCGATTTGAAAGGCACGCTCGATCACGCGATGAAGGAATTTTTTGGTTCGAGCGTGAAGACGAGTTTTCGCCCATCGTTTTTCCCGTTCACCGAGCCGAGCGCGGAGCTATACATTTCCTGTTTCATCTGCGGCGGCAGTGGCAAGCGAGGAAAAGACCCGTGCCGTCCGTGCAAGCAGACCGGATGGATCGAGATCCTCGGCTGCGGCATGGTCGATCCGAATGTGTTCGAGTTTGTTAAAGACCATGGCTATAACCCCAAAAAGGTGTCCGGATTCGCCTTCGGCATGGGCGCGGATCGAGTGGCTTTACTGAAGTACGGCGTGGATGACATTCAGTTGTTCTTCTCAGGTGATGTGAGATTCTTGCGGCAATGGGCATGAAGGATTAGCTTTGGCGGCGAAGAGTAGGTTCCTCGCCGACCTTCGATCGGTTCGGAATGACAAAGCACAAGCATGAAACTCTCTCCACAATGGATTCGCGACTTTGTCGATCTGCCAGTCGATGACGGGCAACTGGCGGAAGATTTGACTGCCGTCGGCATCGCAGTTGAAGGAATCAGCGGGTCGGGCGCCGATATGGTCTTCGAAATGGAGATCGGCACCAATCGTCCCGATGCCATGAATCATTACGGCGTGGCACGGGAGGCAGCGGCGATTTATGACCTGCCATTGAAGACACTCTCAGCCCATCAGCCTTCGACAGAATCCGCAAGTGGCGTTGCGTTTCCCATTTCCGTCGAAGAACCGCAACTTTGTCCGCGCTTTTCTGCGCGCGCGATCCGCGGGACGAAGATCCAACCAAGTCCAGAAAAAACTGCCCATCGTCTTCAATTGCTCGATCAACGGCCGATCTCCAATGCGGTCGATGCGACCAATTATGTTCTGTGGGAGATGGGCAAGCCGACGCATGTGTTCGATTTGGATTTGCTGGAGGGCGGACGGCTCATCATCCGTCACGCCAAAAATGGAGAAAAGCTGAAAACGCTCGACGGCGTCGATCGTACTTTGAGTTCGGAAGATCTTGTCGTCGCTGACGCGAAGCGGCCCGTCGGACTCGCCGGAGTCATGGGCGGTTTCGACACGATGATTACGGACAAGACGAGGAATGTGTTGATCGAATCTGCGTGGTGGGATCCGTTGACCGTTCGCAAGACTGCGCGGCGTCATGGGATTCACACGGACGCTTCACACCGCTTTGAGCGCGGCGCAGATTTTGAATCGACCATTCTTTCGTGCGATCTGGTAGCGGAATTGATTCTCGCTTCCGGAGGCGGCAAGCTGGTTGGAAACGTGGTGGATGTTGCATCCGAAAGACTCGATCAAGCTCCAATCATCTTGCGGGTGGCTGAGGTTCATCGTATTCTCGGCGGGAATTTGAAGACGGTCGAGATTTTTAGCATTTTGAAGAAACTGGGATTCGGATTAATTCCGGAAGGCCAGGCAGGCATCGAGTTCGAAGTTCACATCCCGAGCTGGCGGCTCGATGTAGAACGCGAGATCGACCTTATTGAGGAGATCGCTCGGCTGCACGGATACGACAAGTTCGAAAACAGCCTCCCATCTTACGCTGGAGCGGTCGTCGAGCTGCCTGACTCCCGCACCGATGCAACCTTGCGGCAACGCGCGCTGGCATTGGGCTACAACGAAACCGTTTCGCTGAGTTTTATTTCGCACGAAGATGCTGAAAGGTTTTCGACAGCATCGGTGCTGGAACTCGAAAACCCGCTCAGCGCAGAAGCGTCCGTAATGAGAACCACGATGGTGCCGGGAATGCTCGATATGCTGGCATGGAATCTGAACCGCGACATCGATCATGCCCGGCTGTTTGAAATGGGACGCGTGTATGAGATGCAGCGTGGAGAACGGACTGAACCGGAGCGGCTGTGTCTGGCGGCTACCGCAAGTGCGGTGGCGGCGGGTGTTTCGCTGGGTTCGATGCCCGATGCAAGACGAAGAAATTCAGATTCGCAATCCGCCACAGAAGAATTCCGCGCTTTCAAGGGCGATGCGGAAAATCTGCTGGGCGTATTCAGTTACGATCAATTGAGTTTCGATCGAGAAACTCCGGAATATTTTCATCGGGGGCGTTCGGCGCGCGCGCTGATGGATGGCGTGCCCGTGGCTTACTTTGGGCAAATAGCTGAAGCTGTGAGGATCTCTCGCAAATTGCGGCAGGATGTATATCTCGCAGAATTCGATTTGGCGCAATTGCACGCTCGCGGTTTGCGGAAGGTAGTGTATACCCCTCTCGCAAAATATCCGGCGGTGGAACGGGATTTTTCATTCATTTTCCCGGATCAGGTCGAGTTTGGAACCATGCAAGAAACCGTACAGAGTTTACGCATTTCCGAATTGTGCGAATTTCAGCCGGTCGAAATTTTTCGCGGCGGATCGGTAGAGCCTGGGAAATATTCGATGCTTCTTCGAGCGAGACTGCAATCCGACCAAGGGACTCTGAGGGATGAGCAGATTTCTGCATGGTCGCGGAGGATTGTAGATACGCTGCAAAAGTTGGGCGGAGTACAGCGGGCATAACCGAGCGTAGCCGGGCGGGTTTCTTAAGACCCTGGGCGGTCCTTCGTGATCGATTGCCTTTCGCAAGATTTTTCTCCGTCCCTTCCCCGCTCGTGATTAGATAGTTTTGCCATGAAATATTGCAGATTTCGTTTGAACGGGCAGGCGCAGTACGGGTTTGTCGAGCCGATTTCCGGACGCGAATCGATTGTGCGTATTCTTTTGACGCCGCCGGAAGAGTCGGACGGCGATGTGGAAGGATTGCGGTCGAAGCGTATCGACCCGATTGCGCTGGAAGAAGCGCAGTTACTCGTCCCCGTGCGGCCTTCAAAGATTGTGTGCGTGGGGCGCAACTACCGCGAGCACGCGAAGGAGTTGGGAAACGAAGTTCCAACCGAGCCCGTGATTTTCTTGAAGCCGGATTCATCTCTGCTGGCACCTGGCGGGACCGTCCAGCGCCCGAAGATTTCTCAGCGCGTGGATTATGAGGGAGAGTTGTGCATCGTGATTGGGAAAAAATGCCGTCATATTCGCGAAGATGAAGACGTAAAGCCTTACATTTTGGGCTACACCTGCCTGAACGATGTCACCACGCGAGATCTGCAGAAGAAAGACGGGCAATGGACGCGGGCGAAAAGTTTTGACACATTTTGTCCGGTTGGGCCGGTGGTGGCCGATGAAATCGATCCATGGGCTGGGGTACGGTTGGAGACCCGGGTAAACGGCGAAGTGAAGCAGTCGGCGACAACGAAGGATTTTCTGTTCCCGGTCGATCTAGTTATGCGATACATCACAGCCGTGATGACTCTGTTACCGGGAGATCTCATCGCCACGGGAACACCCGAGGGAGTTGGGCCGGTAAAAGCAGGGGACGTGATGGAAGTGAGCCTCGAGGGGGTGGGGACATTGAGAAATCCGGTAGCGGATGAATAGAAATTGTCGATTCCCTGATTTGTGATTGCTGACTCTCGAAAGGCTTAACGTCGGCGCCTTATTGCAAGCGGAACCTTTCCCGCATCAACCGCTGCAGGCGGGGTTTGTAGAGCAGGTCGTAAGCGAGTTCTTTGTCAGGGAACATGGCGAGGGCGGCACGCTTGGCGCTCGCCGCGAGTTCCGAGGCTTCTTCGACGGTAAGGCTGGGGTCCTGGCTGATGACCGAACTGACCATGCTCATCATGATTTGCAGCCTGCGAAGCCTTTTCGCTTCGTCCTCGGGCTCCGCACTTCCTTGCCCCTCAAGTCGAGTTGGTTTGCTGCAATGATCTGATGGTTCGCCGATCGCCATGTGGTCCCTTCACCGCAATTCTAGCTAGGCAATTTGATGTTGCGGGCGAGCGCGCCGTTGCGCTCGATTTCAGCATTCTGCGCTCAACGCGAAAGAAAGCGAAGGGCCCGAAGGTGCCGGGTCTTCGACTAGCCGGCCCGACATGGCCGGGACAAAGTCAGCAGTCAAAGCTTGTCCAGAAAACGGTTTCGAATACAGAACAGGCGTAGAATCACAAAAGTGCAGCGCGTTATGCGCCGGCAGAGAATTTCGCGAGGAGAGATTATGGCGGCACAATCCGAAGCGAGAGGGGTACAGCCCGATCCGAACGAGAAGCTGGTCAAGGTATTCGAGACGGAAGAAGAGTCGGAGGCGTTAGTGGTGAAAGGATTGCTCGATTCGGCGGGGATCGATAGCGATCTGATGTCGGGCAGTCTGGTGCAAGACACGTTTCCGGGGCTGGGCGGAATGGTTATCCTGGTGCGCCAGGAGGATGCCGACGAGGCCAGGCGCATGATTGCGGAGTCGCGACGGTCGGGGGCTAATAGCAGCCCTTCAATCGATTCGGCAGGCGACGACGATTCTACTGCGGAGTGGCCGACTCTGGAGTAATGCCTCGGCCATCGAGATAGAAGGTAACTGCGCCGTCGAGATCGGTACGGTAGACGTGCACTCCCAGGGCTTGGAGCCGATTGAGGACACTGGCTTTGGGCAGCCCAAACGAATTTCGATACCCCACAGAAATCAGCGCATAGCTGGGTCGCACAGCCTCGAGGATTTCCGGCGTGGTGGATGTGGCGCTGCCATGATGACCAACCTTCAGCAGATCCGCATGCTCCGGGTGCAAACTGGCGATGCGGGCTTCGACCGCTTTTTCCGCGTCGCCCTCCAACAGGACCGAGGTTCCGCCGTAGCTGACGTGGAGCACCATGGAATCGTTGTTCTTCGGCTCGATTCCTACAGGCCAATTCTCTGGTGGAAAAAGGACTTCGACCTTTGCTCCTCCCAGGTAAAATTCATCTCCCTCCCAATGGCGCACAACCTTAATCCCAAGCGCGTGGGCTTCTGCGATCAGATTTTCGAGAGCACGACTGGGCGGGATCAAGCCAATCCACAGTTCTTTAGGATGAAAATCTTTCAGGATTGCCGGCATGCCTCCAATGTGGTCGGAGTGGCCGTGAGAAATGGCAACAGCATCGAGGCGCGAAATTCGGCGCGTCCAGAGATAGGGCGCGACCACGTCTTCGCCAAAGTCGAGTTGCGAACCCGAACCCCATACCGGTCCGCCTGCATCGATGAGCAACGTACGACCCTGCGGCATGACGAGCAGGATGGAATCCCCTTCGCCCACATCAATGGAAGTCACTTCCAGCGAGCCCGGCCGGGTGAATGGTCTTGGTGCGATGAAGGCGAGGGCTAACGATCCGCACAGCATTGCAACGAGTCCAAAGAAGGCGGCGAGCCTATGTTTTCGAACGCACAGCATAGTAAGAAGCAGGACCGCAGAGGCCGCGGCGATAGAGACTGGCGATGGCGTTGCCACGCGTAGGTCAGCGAGACGCAGCCCGCCGAGTCCATGAACCGTGCCGGTGATCGCTTGCAGCGCCAGAGACGTGAAGAAGGCTGGAATCTTTGCCAGGTCAACGGAAAAATATCCAAGGCAGACGGCGAGGATAGCCGCGGGCATCAGAACCTGGGTCAGCGGCACAACGGCAACATTCGCGGGCATGCCGATGGTGGTGGCACGGTGAAAATAATAAGCCATGGGCAAAGCCAATCCGAGCTGCATCACTGCCGAAACCAATAACAACTCGAACGCCGAAAGGCAAAGAATCGCGGTCGCTCGAATCAGTCGAAGCGAAATGGCCTCGCCGAGAAATCGACCCATTCGCTCCGAGATCAGGCGCAGGTCCAGCCGAAACTGCGCGAGGCGAGGAAGCAGGCGAGCGCCATAATCCTCGGAATCCCAGTGGGCCAGCGCCTGGCGATAAAGTTGGGAGGATCGTTCGACGAGTGGGATACCGATGGCGGCAACGATAAGGACGCAAAGAAAGGTCATTTGAAAGCTGGCAGTGAAGAGCTGACGAGGACTGAACAACAGCACGCCTAAAGCGGCCGTGCCGAGGGCATTCACCATCGCTCTCCCGCGGTAGAGTAGCCGCGTTGCCAGATAGATGGCGCACATAAGTGTGGCGCGCCATACCGGTGAGCCGACCTGGGTAACAAAAGCGTAAACCACGCACAAGAAGATAGTCAGCAAAGTCGTGGAAAGTTCGGGTATCCCCAATCGGCGGAGGGTCCAGAAGACAACGAACGCCAATATTGTGACGTTCATCCCGGAAACCACCAGGACGTGATAGGTCCCGGAGCGCTGAAAATTGATGCGAGTGTCACGATCGAGGAAGGCATCTTCGCCGATGAGCATGGCATTGAGCAAAGCCGCTTGCTGCGGCGGCCACAGGGCACCCACTTTAGCCACAATGCTCGAGTGAATTCGGTCGCGCAGCAATTCAACACGCCTTCCGGAAAAGCCCGGCAGCAGCTCGACGTCTTCCGCTTTTGCGGAGGCAAGCGCGGCGATGCCATTTTCTGCGAGATAGCCCTCATAGTCGAAGGCGCCCGGATTGCGGAAGTTTCTCGGAATTCTGAGCTTCACGG
>JASICF010000120.1 GCA_030044775.1 Candidatus Sulfotelmatobacter sp.
CACGGCCTGTCGGTCCGGTGCGGTGAAACCAGCACCCACTCGCCCGTGAGCGGATTCAGCCGGCGATGCGAAATCTCATTCAGTTCGAACATCTGCCGCACACGCCTCCGCTGACGTCATTCTTCCACGCTCGCCCCTTCGACCAGCGCGGTTACATAAACTTCAGGCCGAATGTGAATCGCCTCTTCATATTTGCCGGCAATCTCGATCTTGAATCTCTCGACTGCTTCGCGCTCGACCAAGCTCACGGTGCAGCCACCAAAGCCGCCGCCGGTCATGCGCGAGCCATAAACTCCTGGCACGTTCTTCGCCAGATCAACCATCACGTTTAGCTCAGGGCAACTCACTTCGTAATCGTCCCGCAGACTTGCGTGGGATTCGTACATAAGCCTTCCCACGGCCGCTAGATCGTGCTCCTCAAATGCCGCCGCAGCCTGCTTTACGCGAGAATTTTCAGTGAGCACGTGGCGGCATCGCTGGAACAAAACTTCCGGCAGGCTCGATCCAAAGCGCCTGAAATCCTCGTGGCTCAAATCGCGGAGGCTCGCAATCTCCAAACCCTTGCCCCTGAAAAAATTCACACACTCGTCGCATTCCGCTCGCCGCCGGTTGTATTCCCCAGCGGCAACGGAGTGCTTGACCATCGTGTTGCAGATCACGATCTCGACCTTGTCGCTCAGCAGCACATACGTAGCGTCCAGCGACCGGCAATCGAGCAGAATAGCGTGACCGGCGCGCCCGCCGATAGAAGAAAACTGATCCATGATCCCACAGCGCGCCCCGGCAAAATTGTTCTCCGCGCGCTGGCAGAGTTTTGCGAGTTCCACGGGACCGAGCGTTCTTCCGCATGTGCGCAAACAGGCGAGGGCCGTCGCAATTTCAAGCGCCGCCGAGGAACTTAAACCGCCATTCATGGGAACACGGCCGTCGATGAGCAGATCGGCGCCTCCCAATGCACAACCGGTTCTTCGCAACTCGATCAGCACACCGCGAACGTAGTCTGTCCAGTCGTGCCGCGGCCGCGGTGCGTAATCATCGACGGCGAATCTCGCCCCTTCTTCTTGTTGCACCGATCGCATCACGATGCTGCCGGACTCATTCGAGGAGCAGGCCACGCGAGTGTAGAAGCCAATGGCCCCAGGCATCACAAATCCTTCGTTATAGTCGGTATGTTCTCCGATCAGGTTGACCCGGCCGGGCGCGCGAGCCACGTGAACCTGACGTTGCGCACTGCCGGGAAACGTATCGGCAAACTGAGCAAGCAGTAATTGAGGTGCGGTGTGCAATTTTGAAATCACACCTCGAGGCCAATGGACCGCATCAACTCCAACCCGTTACTTTTGGTAACGACTCCTTCGCGCAGGATGTAATCGAATTTCATCTTTCCATCTTCCAGTTCGTCCTGGAAATGAACGTTGCGCATGAGACCATTGAGAGATCCGCCAATGTCGGTCAGCGCGAGGTCATGCGTGCTCACCAGTCCGATTGCTCCACGATTCAATAGCGCGCGCACAATTCCTTCTGCGCCAATTTGCCGGTCTTTGGAGTTCGTTCCTTGCAGGAGTTCATCCAACAGAAAGATTAACTGCGGCTTGCCTCCTGCAAAATCGAAGATCTCTCGCAGCCGGGTAATCTCGGCATAGAAACGCGAGCTTCCGTCCTGCAGAGAATCATTGATGCGAATGCTTGCGCCGACCATTAACGGCGTCAGCCGCAAGCGGCGCGCCCGCACCGGAGCGCCCGCCATCGCCAGCACTACATTGATTCCCACCGCTCGCAGCTGCGTGCTTTTCCCGGACATATTGGAACCGCTGACCAGCAACACATGGGCCTCGCCCTGACCCACGCGCACATCATTGCGAACGCATATTTTCTCCGCAAGGAGTGGATGCCCCAAGGCCTCGGCCTCAAAACAAGCCGCTCCCTCCACGAATTCAGGAAACGGGTCTTCCGGATGCTCGAAGCTATAAGCCGCCAGACTGAGCAACGCTTCTATTTCTCCAGCGGCGGTCAGCCACAACCCGGTCGAAGGGCCGTGGGCCTTTCGCCACCGCTCCGCCGCAAACCCCACTTGCACCGAGTACATCAAGGGAGCGTCGATAATCCGCACGAAAAGATTGTGCCGTGAATCAATCAAGTTCACCACCATTCGAAGCGAAGCGATTGCGCGGGAACTTGGGAGCGAACCGGATAGAAGACTGCGTTGCAAAGACTGAAGCCGCGCAGAATGGAATGTGTGAGCCTCGATCCGTGACAGCACGGAGGAAAGCAGATCCAATTGGCGCAGCGCATGTTCGGCGCCGTGCAACACCTCCTCTAATGCTTTCCGCAAGCGATAGGTAAATGCCGCCTCGATCGCAACCACTACGACAAGCGGCGTAGTTACGTCCCAGACGGCCCACACCACGCAGCTCAAAACTGTCGCGGTCGCAAGCAATGGGGCCAGCCATCGCAGCCACATCGGCCGCATGCCATTCGCAGCTTCCGCCCACTTCTGCAATGCTTCGGGGTGCACGCCGACGCTGGCATCTGCGCCAAGCACTGCCAAATCTTCGCGGAGATCGACTTGCTTCCTTAACTCGGAAGCCGCTGCGTGCCGTTCGCGAATCTGCGCCACCGGCGAGGGCGAAAGCAGCCAACCGGCCAGCCGTTCTTCACCCATGCGCGTCCGAGCCGTCGAAAGCAGCGGGAAAAGGCTTGCTTTGCCGAATAAATCGAGGTCAGCGGCGTAGACATGATGCAGACCGCCGAAGCGCTCGCCGCTTTCGCCGATATCTGCCCAACGGTCCTCAACCCGCGCGAGACCTTTCTTATAAAATGCAACTGCGCGGCTGGCGAGGTCGCGAGACCGGAGAACGCGGGAGTGATAATTGGCAATTGCAGCGAACAGCGCCGCAGGCAGGATCAGCCAATATGCGGAAAGTTCGTGCCGCCGGAATGCCGCCCACGCGATCCCCG
>JASICF010000121.1 GCA_030044775.1 Candidatus Sulfotelmatobacter sp.
CCCAAATTGCTATCGCGTATAATGGTCGGGCACTCCAAATAGCGGCACTGCGCTCCTGACTGCGGAATCCCTCGCCGCGTAGGGAGAGCGTTGGCCATTACGGGCCCGAATCACTGAAAAAGCGCAAATGCTTGATTGTTCAATTTCAATTCTGACGAAAAATGAAGAGCGCAATATCGGCGCCTGTCTGGATGCGATCTTCGCACAGAAGGGCGTCGGAGAGTTTGAGGTAGTTCTTGTAGATTCCGGCTCGACCGACGCAACTTTAGAAATTGCCCGGGGTTACCCCATACGTATCGAGCAAATTCCAGCGCATGAGTTTCACCATGCCCGGACGCGCAACCTGGCTGCCAGTCTGGCAAAAGGGCCTATTGTGGTCAATCTGTCCCAAGACGCGACTCCCGTCTCGGACGGTTGGTTGAAGAGTATGCTCGCAAACTTCAGCGATCCCGGTGTAGGCGCTGTTTATGGCCGACAAGTCCCAAAACCCGGGTCGACAATGGAGCGACACGACACTTTCGATACGGTGTACGGCCCGCAGAGGATCGTGAAGGATCCGGCTCATCGAAATGGGCTGGGATATCGCTTTTATCATTTTTCTGATGTGAACAGCGCTATTCGTCGGAGCGTTTGGGAAAGAACTGGTTATCCAGAAGACTTTAGGGTGTTCGAGGATCTGGCCATCGCAAAGTTGATTCTTGACGGAGGATGGAAAATTGTTTACGAGCCCGACGCAGCCGTATTTCACTCTCACGAATACAACGCCCAGCAACTCTTTAAACGCTACTTCGATATCGGGTACACCTTAAAGAAGCTTCAGATTTGGGATTCACCGGAAACGCGGTCCACCTTGTTTCGTGACTTTCGGACCCTGGTGCGCAAACAGTTTGCGAGAGCCACGAATGGGGGGCAGCGTAAGGAGCGTGCGGACCTGTGCGAAAGCTTCGCCAAATCCGCAGGTTTCCTGCTTGGCCTGAATCAGCGTTTTCTCCCGTTGGCACTGAAGCGGCGGCTAAGTTCTTACGGTGCCTTTGAATAAACTAGACAAAAACCCTGCCAAAGGATTATTAATTGCTGTCCCGCAGGAGAGCTAGGCTTCTGTATGATTCGCAGTCGACTTAGTTATGTACGCTTCTATTTAAGAATTTTAACTTTGTTGCTGCCTGCCTTTGCCTATTTCATTGCGGTAAAAATCCGTTTTGGTTTCAACTTCTTCATGTCGCGCACGCCTCCGTCGGGCTTGCCTTCCTATTGGGGAATTCTCCTGCTCACGACGATCGTATGGACCATCGCAGCGGAAGAATCAGGATTGTGGAATGTCGAGCAACTCTATGCGCCTGGTGGGAAAAGCCGGCGCCTGATCGAGGCTCTGGCATTTACCTACGCGGTAGTGATGGCGGCAGGCTTTCTGTATCGGCAAGCGAGCTATTCTCGCGTCGTCATTGGCATCAGCGCCGTGACGCTGTTTGTACTGGCGACGATCGCGCGGATTGCCGCGAGAGTCATTCTGGAGTTCCTCCGCGAGAACGGACGAAATGAAGTAAAGATCCTGGTGGTCGGGACGGATCGCTTTGCCCGGCGCGTGGGCGCTTCGCTGCTGCATGGCGAAGTATTGCCTTGCAAGGTGGTCGGGTTTGTCCGGCTTCCGGATCAAGAGGTCGCGGTGGATGGTCCGGTTTACGAACTGGATCAGATTCCCGTTTTTACCAACGGCCACTCCATTCATGACGTAATTATTGCCTTGCCCGCGGCGCGATTGAGCGACGTCCAGAAAATTGCGCCCACACTGGAGAAGTTGTGTGTACCGACGCGCGTGGTAATTGATTTGGGCGAAGGAGTGATATTGCGCGACCGGCTCATCGACCTGGGCGGGATTCATATGCTGGACCTGCGGCCAACACTAGCGGAGACCGGCCCGTATCTTTTCCAGAAGCGCATCTTTGACGTTGCTTTCTCGATGGTTGTAATCCTCTTGACACTTCCACTTACGCTGGCCATCGCTATGGCAATCAAGCTGACCAGCAAAGGGCCTATCTTCTTTGCCCAAGACCGGGTGGGCTTAAACGGCCGGGTCTTCCGCATGTTCAAATTCCGAACCATGCGGGTGGGCAGTCAGGAAGAAGGCGACACGCGCTGGACTTGCGACAACGATCCGCGGCGGACTCTGGTGGGAACGATGCTGCGGAAGACCAATCTCGATGAACTGCCGCAGTTCCTTAACGTCATCAAAGGCGATATGAGCATCGTCGGGCCGCGCCCGGAGCGTCCATTCTTCGTCGAAAGGTTTCTGGACGAATTCGACCGCTACAATGCACGGCACATGTTCAAAGCCGGCATCACCGGATGGGCCCAAGTAAACGGGTGGCGCGGGGACACTTCCATCGCGAAGCGCGTGGAGTATGACCTGTATTATCTTCGGAACTGGAGCCTGACGTTCGATCTGCAGATCATCACCATGACGGTGGTGAAGCTGTTCACCAGCAAAAACGCCTATTAGCCTGCTGGGAAAAGCCTAGCTCGCTGCCCTGAATTTCTAATCCTTCGAAAAGTAACCTTTCGAGCGGCCGCCTTCACTCCATTCGGCTACCCTCGGAATGGCTGACTCCGAAAAGCTTGTCCTCGTTTGCCGAATAGACCTTCCGCGCGGAAATGACCAGAAACGGCCAACCTGGCTCTTCGTGGTGGGTTCTTTGTGGCGCGGAAAGCAGCTCACAACTGCGGCAGAATTAATGCGAGGATCGATTCATATTTGGCGGCTCCGCATTCGACAATTTGTTGTCCGCTGGCGTTTTGCGCAGAGAAGATTCTGATAATAAGATCTGGAAGACAACTGAAAGGATCGGAATCCAGTGGCCGCTATTCGTGCTCTTTTTTGGGATGTTGGAGGAGTACTGCTCACAAACGCTTGGGACCACAATGAGCGCAAAGTTGCTCTGGAACATTTCGGGCTGAACCAGGAAGAGTTTCACTCGCGGCACGAGATGGTCGTCTCATCCTTTGAACGGGGCAAAATTTCGCTCGACGAATATCT
>JASICF010000122.1 GCA_030044775.1 Candidatus Sulfotelmatobacter sp.
AAGCAAAGGTTACTTCTCCATTGCTAAGACGGCCGCTTTCCGCCTGCGTCGCCTGGCGATCATCGGGATGGACAAATTCCAGATAGGGTTTGGCGAGCAGATCTTCCCGAGTAAAGCCAAGCAGTGTTTCGAAAGCCGGACTTACATACTTGAAATAGCCGTCGAAGCCGGCGGTGCATAACATATCGATCGAGAGATCAAGAAATCGATTTCCAGTTTCGAGCTGGGAGTAGAGAGAACCGATAAAAACCGTGGTTGCCAAGCCGAGAACAAGAAATACGATTCCCAGGATCCAGACCCAGCGCTCGACCGTCCAGACGCTCTCCTCGAGAACAGCGGTGGGCTTTTCAACCAAAACACCCCAGCCGCTTTCGGTCGTTGGCTGGAATGCAGCGGAAAACCTAGTGTCCGAGCGCGAAAAAGTTCCGAAACCGGTGCGACTGCGAAGCAATTGTTTGACCGGCTCATACTGGCTGAGATCGATTTCCTGCGAAAAAGGATCGACCCTCGGACCGGCGGCAAGATGCCCGCCTTGATCCACAACTGAAATCGTCCAACCGCCTTTGAATTTGGTCGCAGCGAGGCTTCGATTGAGCGAGTCCAGAGCAAACGGCGCCATCAGGATGCCGATTGGTTTTCCTGTGTCATCGGTGATTGACACCACGATGGCGGTAACGAGAGGAAAGGGCGGAATGAGGGTTCGATAGACTTCGGAGACGTACGACTTCTGTTGGCCGGCAAAGCCCAGGTACCAGTTGCGAAAGTCGTAGTTGCGATTCAAGAGGCTCGGCTGCGGGGGATAAATGCCGCGCATGGTGCCATCGAGATCGTAGACGCTGAGGAAGTAGAAGTCGGGACGCAGTCGGCTCGCCTGCTGCAACTGGGAATCAATGTGGGCGAGATCCCGCGCCTCCCAGGCGCGACGGAATGAGTTTCGCGTGGCGACCGATTCCAGGAATGCCTTGCTCTGGCGAAAATGATCATCCAAAAGCTCGGACGAGACTTTGGCGATTTGACTGCCTTCGGCCGCGGCCTGGGAACGCGCTTCATCGCGCAGCAGGTGGGCCACGAAATACGCAAAAAACGTAAACGGGAGAAGCATCAATAGAAGCAAAAACAGATGAAGACGCAATCTGCTCTTGGACGTCCATCTCCCGATTTTTTCCGGTACGTTCATCCCAACCTCACGGTTGCACTTTCTTGCGCCGCGCGTTGTCCGGCGTCGTCGCTCCTGAACTCATTGCGCCTGCAATGTTTTCTGCTTGCTTCTTGTCTAGCGGCTCGCGGCGGCGGCTTTGGCAAAACCGGTCGTGTCGCGCGCAATCAACTGTTCAAATTCACTGAATATGGCCGGATCCCACCATCCCTTGCTCACTTCCTCCCGCATGGTCTGCATGGCATCAGAAATAGAAAGAGCTTTCTTGTACGGACGCTCGGTGGTGAGCGCATCGAACACGTCGACGATTTGCAAGATGCGTGCGGAAACGGGAATTGTTTCCGCGCGGAGCCCATCGGGATAACCCGAGCCATCGAACTTTTCGTGGTGGTGACGAATAATCGGCAAGACCAGGCGGAAAGACTTCAAGGGAGCGCAGATTCTTTCGCCGACACTTGGATGCTGGCGGATCACTGCCCATTCGTCTTCGGTAAGCCGCCCTGGCTTTAAAAGAATGGCATCCGGGACGGCGATCTTGCCGACGTCGTGCACGATACCCGCTCGCTCCAACGCCGTAATTTCTTCTTTAGGGAGCCCCAGGTGCTCACCCAGGCTGGCGGAGTAATTCGCGAGCCGTTCGCAATGACCGTGAGTGTACGGATCTTTCCCCTCGATACTGCGCGCCAGGGTAAATAATACCGATTCCGCACGTTCCAACTCATCGGTTCGGAACTTCAACTTCAGGAGCGATCGTACCCTGGCGAGTAATTCGGTTTGGTCGACCGGGCGGGTCAGAAAATCATCGGCCCCTGACTTGATGCCCTGCAAACGATTGTCCCGGTCGGAAAAGGCCGTAATGAGTACGACGGGTATTAGGTCCGTTTCGGGGCTGCTCTTGATCCTCTCGCAGACGGCGAAACCGTTGAGCAGCGGCATCATCACGTCGAGCAGAACGAGATCGATTTGTGAGGTAACCAATTGGCGAAGAGCAGCGGCACCGTCTTCGACGGTGATGACTTTGAATCCTTGCGCCGACAGGAACTCCTCAAGCAGTTCGCGGTTCGATGGCTGATCGTCCGCAACCAAAATGGTTCCAGTCACCGACTGATGGGACTGAGATCGCATTTACCCACACCTTAAGTGTTGCTTTCGATAACGATTACATGACAGGTAAGAGAATGCTAATTACGGAAGTTATGCAGGAATAACTGTAGGACTAAGTGTAAGGGGAGGGCTGACCTAAGCGGAGGAGTGAGTCGCCTAGGTCAGCGCTGAGTATTATTGAACGGTCAAGGTTACGGGGACAGTGTGCTGCAGCGAGCCCGAGGTACCGGTTACCGTGATGGAAAACGACTGCGGGCTGCCCGTTTGTGGGGCGATGCCCGTTCCGCCGGCGCATCCGGACATGAACAACATGCCCAGAACCAGGAGAACGAGCAGTACGAGAATTGCCGCTTTCTTCGAGCGCTTCTTGCCGTTCGCCAGCACCATTCCGACTAATCCAAGGCCCTGAACCTGCATCCAGAGACCATTCATTGGTTTCTGGCGAGCAGGAACGGCAGGCGTGTTCTCAGCGATTGAATCGGTAGTGCTGATGGTCAGGGTTGTGGTCGCCTTCGTGGCGCCCGGAGTGAGAGAAGCGGGGGAGAAGCTGCAAGTGGCGTGCGCCGGTAATCCGCTGCAAGCCAGAGCGATCTCATTCGGGAACGAGCCGCCGACTGCCGTTGCAGTGAGTGTGTAGGTTGCGCTCGCTCCAGGCTGGATCGAGCCCTCGATGGCTGAGCTGGACAAACTGAAGTCCGACGCGATCCCAGACAGGGCGATCGTCTGAGGGGAACCGACGGAACCGGTAACGGTCAAGCTGCCGCTAAGAGTGCCTGTCGCCGTCGGAGTAAATGTAATGTTGACGGTGCAGCTGGCGCCGGCTGCAAGGGTGGCGCCGCAGTTGTTGGTATCTTTGTAGTCTCCCGCAATCTGCACGCCGCTGAGGCTCAACGAAGCGCCGCCGGAATTCTTGAGAACCACGGCCTGACTCGCGCTTAACGTTCCGAGCGGCGTGCTGGAGAATGCAAGGGAGGTTGGGCTCACAACCAGGTCACCCTGGATGCCCGTGCCAGAAAGGCTGACGGTTTGCTGCGTGCTCTGCGCGCCGCTAGTGAGCGTCAGAACGCCGCTGCGAGTCCCGGCCGCGGTGGGAGTGAATACGACGGTGATCGTGCAGTTCGCTCCGCCGCTGATCAGGCTGGGGCAGTTGTTAATCTGCGTATAGTCTCCGGTGATCTGAAGGCCATTGATGCTGGCCGCAGCGTTTCCAGTGTTGCTGACAGTAAGCGATTGCGACGCGCTGGAACCGACCTGCACGCTGGAAAAACTCAAGCTGCTCGAGGTCACCACCAGAGTTCCGGCGGTGCCTGTGCCGGTCAAGTTGACAGTCTGGGTGCTGGTTTGCGAGTTGTCGCTAACTGTCAGGCTGCCGGTGCGAGTTCCTTCGGCGCTCGGGGTGAAAACCACGCTGATGCTGCACGACGAGCCGGCGGCCAGGGAATTGGAACAGGTATTCGTCTGGCTGAAATCGCCGCTGGTTTGGATATTGCCGATGGTTAACGAGGCGTTTCCGGCATTCGTCAATGTTGCCGACTGAGCTAAGCCGGAGCGCCCGACCGGTGTACTCGAGAAGGTAAGGCTGGCCGGGGCGAGGACGGCATCCGGTGCCGGACTGCCGCTGCTTCCGCCTTCGCCAACTCCGGATAGGGCAACCGTGTGCGGCGCGCCCGAAGCATCGTCGGCAACCGCAATCGAGCCAGAGCTTGCGCCCTGCGCGCTCGGGGTGAACGTAACCGAGATCGTGCAACTGCTGGCTGCAGCCACGCTGCTTCCGCAATCGTTGGTTTGCGCAAAGCTGCCGCTGGCAGTGATCGAGGAAATCGACAGTGCCGCGCTCCCCATGTTGCGCAGCAGCACCGTCTGCGGCTGGCTCGTGGAACTCACTGTGGTTGCGGCGAACTGCAAGGAATACGGGGTCAAAGCAACAGCTGGCGCCGATGCCGGCCCGATCTTGGCGATGAAGGCATCGGTATTTCCGCCGGTTACGGTCTGGAAGGCTCCCTGGGTCGCTGGCAGATCGTCGGAATCGGTCGAACCGGCGATGTACATGTTGCCATCCGCATCGACTACGATGCCGCTCGGTTCGTCGTCCCCGCTGCCGCCGATGTAAGTAGCGAAGAGCTGGCTGCTGCCGTCAGGATCGATTTCGACGAGCATCACATCATCCTGGCTGTCGTAGGCTTCGATCCCATCCACTTCGGCAAACGATGAGCTGCTAGACGACGCCAATACGTAAGCGTCATTGTTCGCGTCAAGTGTGATCGAAGAAGGAGTCGCATCGTTGTTTGCGCCGAGGAAGGTCGAGTAGGTCAACGCGGATGCTGCCGGATTAAACTTGGTCACAAACGCGTTGCCACACGCCGAACCCTGCGTTCCAGGATTGCAGATACTCGTGGAAGTTACCGGAAATGTCGTATCGCTGTACGCGCTGCCGGTGATATAAGCCGACCCGGAGCCATCCACCGCGATCGACGCGGTAGACACGGTATATCCGCTCGGATCATAGAAATAGGTGGAGTAGTCGAGGCCTCCGGCGCTGTTGAACTTGCTGACGAAGGCTACAGTGGCATTCTGCTGCGTCGTGTTGGTCGTCGAGTAGCTGCCGGATGTGACCGGGAAATTATAGGTGTTCGTGCTGCCGGTGACATAGGCGTTGCCGTCGGCGTCCGCGGCGATGGCGTTGATGGTGTTGAAAGGCGAAACCCAGCAGCAGCCGCCTTCCTCGACGTTCGAGTTGCCTGCGAAGTACGTCGAGTAAACGAGCGACGATCCATCCACGCTGAATTTCGTCAGGAAGCCATAAGTTCCGTAAATCCCGCCCTGGTTCGCCTGAGCAGTGGCCTGGTACGCGTTGGCCACCGGAAAGTTCTGCGATTGGGTATATCCCGCGACCATCACTTCGCCGGAGTTATCAATCGCGATGCCGGCGGGCTGATCGTAATTATTGCCGCCGAGATAGGTTGAGTAGAGGATGGCAGAACCATCCGCGGATATCCTGGTGACAAAGCCGGTAGATGGACCGGGCTGCTGCGACTGATATGCATTCACAACCGGGAAGTTACTGGATTGCGTGCTTCCGGTGACATAGACTTCGTTGGCGTTATCTAAAACAAGCGCGACCGCGTAGTCATCGCTGTTGCCACCGATGTAATCGGCGTAAACCAGGTTCGATCCTGTGGAATCCAGTTTGGCTACGAAAACGTGGTCGGTGTTCGAGGGAAGCGAGCCCAAAGAAGCGAGCGGAAAGTCCGCCGAATCCGTATACCCGGCAACGTAGACGTTTCCGGAATTATCAACCGCGATACCGGACGGCTGATCTGCGCCGCTGCCGCCGAGATAAGTCGAGTACACCAGGACCGGATCGATCACAAGAGGCTTGGTGGCATCGAAGTTCGAAATCTGAAATCCGATATGCGATTCGTCTTTCATCGCATAGCCGCCTACGACAGGAACGCGTTGTCCGTTCGACTCCTGGTAAACAACCGGGCTCTGGAAGTGAAGTTTCGCGCCATTCACGTCGAGCACGAGGTTGCCCTGCTCATCGAGCGAAATCTGGCTGGCGCCGTTGATCTGGAATTGAATCTGCCGCGGATCGGCCTTGGGCGCGACCGCGAAATCGTATTCGAGTTGTTGATGATTGCCGTAAAAGATGAGATCGATTCCCGGATACACGTTCTTGTAACGGATTTTGCCGTAGGTCGGCACATTCGTGTACCACTTCGATGGATCCTTGCCAATGAAGTAGTTAACGCGGCCGGATTGTGGATCCTCGCCGACAACTCGCGGATTACTGTTCGCGCCGATCAAGCGGAATTGCAGCGTGGCGCGCGTCGAAGACTGCGAGCTAGCAGCCTGCGAGCCGTTTTTGTTCGAAGTCGACTCGACACGAGAGGCGCGCAAATTAAGCACCATGGCGCCGGCTGTCAGGAACGTGGTATAGCCGTGTCCACGAGAAAGAAACTTGACCTGTCCCGCGGCCTGTCCCTGGTTTGCCTCAAACGTCAGCGGCAGATGACCGTAATTCCGGACGGCTTGCGGAGCCGGCTGCGCGCTCTGCTGAGCAGCGGTCTGCTGCGCCGATACAGATAGCGTTCCGACCGTCACCGCGATAACTATGGCAAATAAGTTGAGTCGCATTTGAGTTTCTCCCGTGTTCAAAGTTTGGGGAGGGCGCCGCCGAAGCGGCACCTGTGATAATGCAGCGGGCTTTCCAAACCAGCGAAAATTAGTCTTTTTCAATCAAGCTGATTGTTATGTGAAACTTAGAGGCTCTTCTTCAGTGACTGACAGGTCAACGTTCGTGGCACTTATGTCTGCTATTTGGATTTTGTCTGATCCTGAGAATTGTGGCGCAGCGAGGTAATACGTTACCTTGAGTCGCTTTGCACGGGGAAACTAACAATCCCGGTTACCATCCTCGTAAAGATACATACGGCTTTTCTTGACCCACGATGGTTTCCCTGAGTTAATCTGTGATTACTTTCTGTTTCCCTGCGGTGGGAACAACTGACAAAGGATCGGACGGGGTGGGTAAATCATCCGTCCATACAGGCGAGCGCAGTAACGGCTCGCGCACCTCGGGGTGGGAGTACGATGTTCAGCAAAGAAGTACGTTTAGTGTTCCCGGCAATCGTTTCTGTAACGACGCCGCCTGCCTCTTGCGCTTCATATCTCGACGATTCAAAGTCACGGTCGCCTCGAATTGTTCTTTTTGATCGAACCGCCGGGAGTGCCGAGTGAGCGAACCGAAGCTTCTCACCCTCTTGGCCATTGACGACACCCCTGAAAACCTCGATTTAATCCGCGCCGCCCTCGATCCAACGGAGATCGACATCCTGACCGCAACCGATCCGGAGGCTGGGTTAGAGATATTTCGAAAAGCCAGGCCGCGGATCGTATTGTTGGATCTGGTAATGCCAAAGCTCAGTGGGATCGAACTGCTGGAGCGCATTCTGGAGATTGACCCGGGCACGGAAGTCATTCTTATCACGAGCCATTACTCGACCGAGTCAGCCGTGGAAGCGATTCAGAAAGGCGCGTCTGACTATTGGACGAAACCTCTCGATGTGGAGAGATTGCGCGGGCGAATCGAAGCCCTCTTAGGCCAGGCTGCAAAACGGCGGAAAACCTTACGGCTGGATAAAGAGTTGCTAGAGGAGTGCAAATTCGAAGGCATGGTGGGCCGCAGCCCGCTGATGCTGGATGTTTTCGCCCGAATTCGGCGGGTCGCTCCGCACTTCAGGACGGTCTTGATCACCGGCGCAACGGGCACGGGAAAAGAGTTTGTGGCGCAGGCGCTGCACCGGCTGAGCCCGGCTTCAAGGGGCAAATTCGCCGTCTGCAACTGCTCTGCCTTGGTCGAAAATCTACTGGAAAGCGAACTGTTTGGGCATGTTCGCGGAGCATTCACGGACGCAACGCAAGATAAACAAGGTTTGTTTGAATATGCCGATGGAGGCGCTATTTTCCTGGACGAAATCGGCGAGCTCTCGCCGACGGCGCAGGCAAAGCTGCTGAGGGTCCTCCAGAACCGACAGGTGCAGCGCGTGGGTTCGGTGACTCCGCGCAACATCGATGTACGCGTGATTGCCGCTACCCACCGGGACTTAAAGGCCATGGTGCGCGAAGGAAAATTCCGTGAAGATCTTTACTATCGGCTGGCGATGGTTGAGATCACGCTGCCCAATCTCGCGAGCCGTGCTGAAGACCTTCCGCTGCTGGAGCGGCATTTTCTCGAGAAATTTGCTGGCGATTACGGCAAGCCGATTGCGGGCCTGACTCGGCGGGCACAGGCGTGCATGGCCGTATACTCGTGGCCTGGAAACGTCCGCGAACTGGAAAATGTGATTGGAAATGCGTGCATGATGGCTGAGGGAAATGTGATCGATATTGATGATCTTCCTGAGAATCTGCGTAATCGAACAGACCAGACCTCGACAGATGAGACGTTCCTTTCACTCGAAGAGGTGCAGAAACGCCACATTCTTCGAGTGCTAGAGGCAGTTGGCGGTCACAAGGCGCGCGCGGCAGAAGTTCTGGGTATTGGCCGCGCCACCATTTACCAGATACTTTCCAAGATGAAAGTTGACGAAGAACACGAGCCCGCGTAACGAAGGTTTTAGCTTTTCTCGCTCGAGAAAACTCTCCGAAAGCAACTGATCCGCGGCGGTTGGCCAGTCTTTAGATTGCTGCTCCTATATTGCCGCTTTCTCCAGGACAGGGTTCGTGAACCCCAGGATTGTCTGAGAACTGGAAAGAATCCTTAAATGCAGACAAAATCAGCCTTCCCTTTGCTGCATTCGCGCCGTTGACCGACCGCTCTTTTTTCTCCGAAATAGCTGCAAGTAAAAGGTTTGCTCATTGCTGATCGACGGCCATTGCTTCTTTGCCCCAATGGCATGGCTCCTGCAATTACTGTGTGCGAAAGGTCGTTGTAGCTTACAGGTAATCAGTGGGAGTCACTTATGAAGTTACTTATTGCAGAAGATACGAGCTTCTTTCGCAATATGCTCCAACAGGTTCTCGGACACGAACACGAGTTGGTCTTCGCGAACGACGGCGACGCGGCGTGGGCTACCTTGCAGCAAGCGGACGCACCGCGGCT